>JAZDEE010000110.1:0-8248 GCA_043809065.1 Candidatus Omnitrophota bacterium
TAAAAGAGGAGTATTGGAGGCAAAAACAATGTCATTTAAGCTTTAACAGAGAGGCACATAGGAAATCTCTTTTAGTTGAACTGCATTGGGCGCTGGATTTTAAAAGAGATAACCAGAAAATTCTGCCGCTGTTGTGGAAAAGGGTAAGAGCAAATCCGCGGGGAGAGAGAAGCATAAAATTACTTTCGCCGGAAGACACCCTTTTCAGTCTGGCTTTGCATAACCGCCGTTTAGGCAAGATGTTTTGCCTGAAGTATGTCTGCGACATGGGGCTATTGTTAAATAAATACAAAAATGAATTGGACTGGGATTATATCTTACAGGAATCACGCCGGGGGAAGATGCGGGCGGCTATGTTTTTTGCGTTGTCGCAGCTGAAGTTGCTGGATTTTCCCCTGCCGCGGGCAATATTGCGGGACTTAAATGTCCCCGCCTGGCAAGGGAAGCTTGTGCGGTATTTTATGGAGAGGCAAGTCTTTTTTCCGAAAGAAGACTTTAAAAAAACTTATCTTACCTGTCATTTCCTTTTATATGATAATATATGGGAGCCGGTTAAATATATTCTGAATATTCCCCGGGAGCAATTTGCCAAATATTACGGTCTGGCGCCGTATACGGTAAAGACGGCCTTTTTCTACTATCTGCGCTGGCTGTATATTCCTTTAACGGGATTGCTTGCCTTGATTAGAACAGGCGCCCGGTTTATCGTCCGCATCCTAAGATTTGCTCACTACCAAAAAACAACTATAGAAAAGCGGTTTAGCGAATCTTCCCAAAATTATTTCGATAAGCAGACGTCTTTCTTTGAAACTATCGGCTGGAGCATGTGGCCGTTTTTAAAACCGGGGACCAAGTTAATCTTTAAAAAGATTGCTCCAGAAAGGCTTAAAATAGGAGATATTATTTTGTATCACCAGGATAATCAGACAATTTGTCATCGTTTGGTAAGAAAGATTTATTCAGAAGAACTCTCACTTTATGTCCGGGGAGATAACTCTACGTCACCCGCGGAATCTGTTCGAGATGAGCGAATAATAGGTAAGGCTATAGGCATAATAAAAGAAGGTCGTATATGTTCCCTAACCGGGACAAAACAACATTTAGTCAATCGTTGTATTGTGTGGGCAGCGCCTTTACTGGCAAGAGTCATTTCTGTTGCTAAAAAATCACTGCCAGCCGGTAAAAATAATGGTATAATTTAAATTTGATAAAGAAAAAAACAGGGAGGGAAGAAGCAGTGGAAAAAGAAATAATTTTGCAGAAAAATCCGGATATAGTAACCAGAGTGATTGAAGATGAAACAATCCTGATGCCTGTTTATAAAACATCGAATGAAATTAACTGTATCTATACTTTAAATAAAACAGCCACAGAGGTTTGGAACCTGATTGACGGAAAAATATCCCTGGCCGGGATTAAAGATAAGATTTTACAGAGGTTCGATACAACGCCGCAGGAAGTAGATCAGGAAATGGAAGGGTTACTTAAAGACTTAAAGGAAATCAAAGCGATTACTGAAAAATAATGAAGACGCAAGATAAAGAATATTTGAACAGCAAGTTGTTAAAAAAAGATCGGCCTTTCCCGCTTTTGGGGCTTTTGGAACTTACTTACAGGTGTAGTCTCGACTGTATCCACTGTTACTGTAAAGGAAGCGAAGATAAAAACAAAGAACTTGATTTCGGCGCGTGGAAAAATATCCTGGACACGATTTGCCGGGAAGGCTGTCTTTGGCTTACTTTTTCAGGGGGAGACCCGCTTGTCAGAGACGATTTTCTGGATATCTATGCTTACGCCCGGAAAAAAGGTTTTATCATTTCGCTTTTTACCAATGGCCAGGCCTTTACAGCGGAAATTATAGATTATTTAGCGCAGTTTCCGCCTTATGTGATAGAAATTACCCTTAATGGAATAACCGCGGATACATACGAAGCAGTTACCGGCGCAGCCGGATCATATCTTAAGGCTATGGATACGATAAGACTGCTGGCGGCAAAAAAACTGCCTTTAATTTTAAAGTCTAACTGCCTTAGACAGAATAGGCATGAGCTGGTGAAGATAAAAAAGTGGACGGAGCAGCTGTTAGGAAAACCGCAGGGACAAAAACACTTCTTTAAGTATGATCCGATGATCTATCCGCGGTTTAATGGAGAAAAGACTCCCTGCGAATATAGGCTTTCCGCCGGGCAGATGGAAGATTTGGTAAAAGAGGACGCCGATATCTGGCGGGAATATAAAAACGGTTTACATCACAGTTCCCGGGAGTTGGGAGGAGACCGGGAGTGTCTTTATCGCTGTGATGCCTGGAGACGTCAGTTTTTTATCAATCCTTACGGCCGGCTGAAATTTTGCCAGTGGACGGAAAAGTTCAGTGTGGATTTACAGACCACCTCGTTCGCGGAGGGATTTTATCAAGTCTTTCCCCGATTATTGGATGAAAAATTTAAAACCGACTCCAAATGTAAGACTTGTTCCGCCCGGGCAAATTGTTATTTTTGTCCTCCCCGGGCATACTTAGAGACAAAAAATGAAGAGGCGCCAGTTTCTTATTATTGTGAATTAGCTCAAGCCGCGCAGGAGCAAAGGCAGCGAGTATTACAGGATAGCAAGCGAAATGTCCAACAAGCAGACTAAATTGAAAGCGGTATTGGTTCAATTGCCTTTCCCGGAGTTTAAATTAAAGAAACAGTGGGGGAATGTGCCGTTAGCCTGCGGATATTTAAAGGCGGTGTGTCTGCAAAAAGGCTTATTGGAGAATGCAGATATCGAAATTTTAGACGCCCAAAACAGCAATATGTCCGGTGACGCGCGTCTGGCGGAAATCCTGGCGGCGAGACGTCCCGATATCCTGGGTTTTTCATTGTATTGCTGGAACTCTATGCGCAGTTTATATATCGCGGGTGAGGTTAAAAAGAGACTGCCGGGGCTTAAAGTTATTGTCGGCGGCCCGGAAGTATCCACGGACGCGAAATATATTATGGACAATCAGGCAGTTGACATTGGCTGTTTTGGTGAAGGGGAGTGGACCTTTGCGGAGTTGCTCGAGCAGATGTTGGACCCAAAAGGAAACATAGAAAATATTAAGGGTATTTTTTATAGGCGAGCCGGAAAAACAATATTTACGCCGCCGCGCAGCGAGACAGTGGAAATAGCGGATATCCCTTCACCGTATCTTTTGGGAATGATTAATCCCAAGGCTTATGGAGTGATGTGGATAGAAACCCAGCGGGGGTGTCCGTTTCACTGTACGTATTGTGGTGAAGGCGGCCGTTCCGCGCGTTTATTCCCGGCAGAAATGATTGAACAGGAATTAGCCCTGGCAGTGGAACTGGGGATAAAAAAGATTGTATTTCTGGATTCCGCGCTGAATCTTTCTCCTCATTTTACCAGATTTCTCCGTTTCATTAAAGGAATTAACAAGGAGCGAAAACTTACCCTGGGCGCGGCAGTGTACGCGGAGTCTTTGACGGAAACAACCGCGGCCATGTTTAAGGAATGCGGAGTTTGGGCCTTAGACATCGGCTTGCAAACTATAGACCCGTTAGTCCTGCGGAATATAGGCCGCCATCTTGACCAGGAGAAATTCTTATCCGGGATAACAGCCTTAAGAAAGAATGGGCTGAGTTTTTCGATCAGTCTTATGGCCGGTTTACCCGGCCAGACTTTAACCAGTTTTCAGCAAACAATGACTTTTCTCCGGCAGAACGAGCTGACGGCTTCTGTGGATATTTTTCCGACCCGGGTTCTCCCCGGCACGAGATTAAGAAGAGAGAAGGGTAAATATGGAATAGAGTGCCTGGACGCGCCGCCGTATTTAGTGCGCCGGACGGATACGTTTTCCGAAGAAGAGATAAAAGAATGCGTTGAGTCTTGCAAACAATTTGAGGATGATTTTAAATTAGAATCTCCGCTGACCGCGTATTTAAATACCGGTTACCCGGATATAAACAATTCTTCTCTGCGTTTCTTAGCTGATACGGATATTAGCGCGGTCGGATATCCTATAACTAAAATAATCATTGAACTTGGAGCGAATCAACAAAACTGTGACGGGTTAAGACTCCTGGGCCAAAGATTAAGTAAACAAACAGGAACGCCGCTGGCCGTCTGGTTCAAAAGCGAAAACATTGATGAGGACGCAGCCCCGGTCAATTCTTTTTTAAACGGCATCTCTTCGGCCAATCCGCATTTAACCTGGAATATTTTTTTAGAAACCGCTAAGGAGTTTGAGCTGCCGCTGTTGAATAAAATCAAAAAGGCTGCTGCCGGGGCTAACCACTTTCTGCTTAAACCGGTTAGAATTTTTGCCATTTTTCCCTTTGAGGGGCATAAATTGAGCGCTAACTGGCTGCGGGAGGTGAGTAACGTGTTGTTTTTTTATTGGTATGTGAAATTTAATCAAAAGAATAACTGGCAGAAGGAAATCGAAAACGTGTTCCGGGATGAACACCGGTCGTTCCTGGTGGATTTTAGCGCGGATAGCGGTATTGATTTTATTGTTAAGCTGTTGAAGATTTTTCGCGATAACGATAAGAATAAAGAGTTCTTGTTTAAAAACTATGCTATAATACGTTTAATGGGGCAAGATTACCATTTGCAGGAAAAACAAGCGAGAATAGGGGAAGATACTGAGGAATGCGTTTTACAATTTAATAAAGAGATAAAACTGACTTCCGGCATTTTCCCGGATATGGAAAGCAAAATCGAGAAAAGAATTTTTCAATATAAGTTATTAAAAGAAGCGTTTAAAGCCAGCCGGAATGAAGACACAATCTTATCATGATTTTGGGCAGCGGTTACACCGTTTAGCCAGGGATAAAGGTTACCCTTTGCGGGTAATGTTTGAGCTTACTTACCGGTGCAATTTCCGGTGCGGACATTGTTATGTTCCAGAGGCATATCGCCGGCAAAGCAACGAACTGCGCACCCGGGAGGTATTTTCTATATTGGAACAGTTAAGAGATATAGGATGCCTTTATTTAGGATTTACCGGCGGAGAGCCGTTTATGCGCCGGGATATAATGGATATCTTATGGCAGGCTAAAAAAAGCGGCTTTGAGCTGATTATCTACACCAACGCTTCCTTAATCAATGAGCGCCTTGCCGGAGAGTTGGCGGCGTTGGGACCGAATAAGGTGGATATCACTATACCGGGAATGAGCGAGCGCAGTTTTGAATCTATTACGACTGTTCAAGGAGCTCGGGAAAAGGTATTTAGCGCAATCGAGTTTTTACATAAAAAAGGGATAGCTTTAGGATTTAAAAGCTGTATGTTAAAGGAAAACGAGAGCGAGATCAAAGACATTCAGAACTTTGCTTGTTCCCTGGGCGCGCCGCATCGTTTAGATGAAATACTTTTACCCCGGCTGGACGGTTCCCGGGAGCCATATCGCTACCGCGGTGGCACTTCATCCCAACCAGAGATTCTAAAAGCGTCCGTAAGTTATCAACTACTAACTGCTGACTGCAAACCGTCAACCTTGAACCTTGAACCGCGAACCTCGAACCTATTCCCCTGCGGCGCCGGTCAGACCCAGGCGGCGATTACGCCTTTTGGGGAACTGAAGATGTGTCTTTTGCTTAACTTCCCGCTTTTTCCTATAATGAAAGAGGGCGCTCCTGTTGCGAATTCCGGGTTAAAAAATGCCTGGGAAAAATTAAAGCGCGAGGTAAATAATATCAAACCGGATGAGCATTATCAGTGCGATAAATGTCCATTAGAACTTTATTGTAAATGGTGTCCGGCAAGAAGCTGGCTTTATAACCGGACTTTTACTTCCTGTGAACCGGAGAGCCGCCTTTGGGCGAAGAAAAGATGCATCAAATTAAGTTAAAGATTGCCGATATAATAATCCAAATGCAAAGCGCCTGGCCGATAAAGCAGCTTAGCCGGCTGGAAAAGAGGCTTCGGCTTGCTGATCGGTTCAATAATTTTTTCTATACAGGGCAGGAAGCGGCGGACATTTTGATTGATGTGGAAGTCGTGGATACTCTGCCTTTGATTGAACAGGCCGAGCCGGTATTTATCACTTACCATTTTCAGGACGGCAAGGAAAATTGGCGCCTGCTGAAAAAAGGCGGCGGTTATATTTACAAAAGCCCTCTGGAAGATAGAGAACAGATAATGCTGGTCAACCGGACATTCGACCGGGTGCAAGCCTTTCTTCTGTCGAAAAAAAATAAATCCGGGATATGGGAGCCGGGGGATGTTATCTACGATTTTTTACAGGTTCTTTTGATCAACTATTTCGCGCAAAGGAAGACCGGAATTTTTACCCACGCTATCGGCGTAAAAGATGTGGACGGACGGGGGTTCCTTTTCGCGGGGAAATCCGGAGCCGGGAAAAGTACTACCGCCAGGCTTTGGCATAAGGGTTCCCAGGCGATGGTCTTGAACGACGACCGCGTTATTGTGCGTAAGATGCGGGATGAGTTTATTATATACGGTTCGCCCTGGCATGGCGATTTCAGCGATTATCTTTATTCCCGCATTGAACCGGCGGCGCTTAAGAAAATATTTTTTATCCATCATGCCGGGGAAAATAACGTCCGGAAAGTTTCCCTGGTAGAAGCATTTACTCTGCTTTATCCCGCGCTTTTTCCTACGTTTTGGGATAACCAATGTCTGGACAACATAGTTTCTTTTTGTGAGGATCTGATCAGACAGGTGGATTGTTTTAGCTTAGGATTTGTGAACGACAGGAAAATCATCGATTTTGTCAGAAAAACAGAAAAAACCGAGGGCCTGGCAGCGCCAAAATAAGGAAGGGGGACATAAAATGAAGAAGAAAAAGTTTAAACCGGAAATAACCAAGGTTGAACTTAATCCGGAACAGGCGGTCTTGGCCTGCAGTTGTTATGATGTGGGAGCCATACTCGGCGCCAATTTTAATGTCGGACGGAATGTCTGCGGCCTGTTTAGAGGCAAGAGTCATGCCTGGGTGTCGTCGTATAATACAAGCAGCGCTGCTTCTTAATTGTTTATGTTTTATTTGTTAACGCTCTATAAACCTGCCCGGCTTTTGTGAAAGGCTCTAATGCAGAGGAAGAGGAGGACATAAGATGGAGAAAAAGGAAAAGTTTAAACCGGAAATAACCAAGGTTGAACTTAATCCGGAACAAGCGGTCTTGGCCTGCAGTTGTTATGATACCGGAGCGCAGGCCGGTTTTGGTTTTGCCTGGCCGACCACTGCCTGTTCACTGTTTAGAGGCAAGAGCCATATATGGATACCGCATTATAATTCCAGCAGTGCTTCTTCTTAACTTTTAATAACGTTCCAGTGTA
Source organism: Candidatus Omnitrophota bacterium (assembly GCA_043809065.1). Lineage (GTDB taxonomy): Bacteria > Omnitrophota > Gorgyraeia > JAFGHF01 > JAZDEE01 > JAZDEE01. Next base: position 7,286 of record JAZDEE010000110.1, read on the forward strand.
CTTGTTATGAGAAAATGCGCGAGATTACATATCAGGATTTCAGTATAAGAACGCATCAGAAAAACTGGCAGGCAAAAAAACCTAACCTGTGCCAGTTTGAATTGACTTTTAAATGCGCTCTGCGCTGCCGGTATTGTTACGCGGACTGTTATAATAAAGAGGAGTTTTTTCCCGGGGAATTAAATACAGAACGGGTGAAAGGTATTTTAGACCGGCTCGAGGAGGCCGGCATTATCTGGCTGTGTTTTACCGGCGGAGACCCGTTGACCCGGGGGGATTTTTTAGAGCTCTATTTTTACGCGAAAAAAAAAGGATTTATAGTTACCATATTTACCAATGGCTATTCAATGACCGCGGAAATTGCCGGTTATCTTGCGAAAACTCCCCCTTTTGTGATTGAGATGACTTTGAACGCGGTCAGCGAAGATTTATATGAGCGGATGACCCGGGTAAAAGGTTCTTTTAAAAAGACTATGCGGGGCATTGGGCGTATTTTAGAGGCAAAGCTGCCGCTAAAAATAAAGACGCAAATCACCCGGGAAAATGTTCAGCACGTTCCCGAGATTAAAAAATATGTGCAAGGCCTGGGGCTGTCTTTTTGCTCCAGTGTTGATTTACACGCGCGTTTAAACGGAGATTTAGCTCCCTGCGATTTACGTGTTGCGCCAAAAGAGATACCGCGTTTAAAAACAGGCGGGACGCCTGAGTGCGCTCATCCTCCAGACGGGCATAACCAGACCGACGGACAAACCGAGTATTTATTTAACTGCGCTGTTTCCGGAGGGGACGGTTTTTACATTGACCCTTATGGGAATATGTCTTTGTGCGGCCTGCTCAGGGAAAACAACGCCGGACTTTGGGAAAAAGATATCCGGCTTGAGCAGGAAAGATTATTATCTTTAGTCAGAAATAAAAAGTTTACCACCAATTCCCCCTGTTCATCCTGCCGGTTACGGAAAGACT
>JAZDEE010000111.1:0-6052 GCA_043809065.1 Candidatus Omnitrophota bacterium
TGTTAAGTTCTTCCTCTCTGTTTGGTTATTGGAATTTGGGAATTGGTTATTGTTTGATTATTGCCCGCCAGAGGCGGGTCTGCCTCAGGCAGATATCTTGGTCATTGGTTATTTTAATCATCGATAAATATAATGCGCCGCGCAGGCCCCTTCGGAAGAAACCATACAGGGGCCCAGAGGATTCTGCGGAGTACATTGCTTCCCGAATAGCCCGCATTGAGCAGGTAACTTGAGGCCTTGCAGAATCTCCCCGCACATACATCCTTTATATTCCCTGCTCTTAGGAATATGTATTTTGAAACACCGTTCCGCGGAAAATTCCGCGAATTCCTCTTTTAATTTCAACCCGCTCCCCGGAATCATTCCCAACCCGCGCCATTGGGCATCACAAACTGTAAAGACAGAGTTTAAGACCGCTCTGGCCTTGGGATTGCCCTCTTTTTTTACCACTCTTTTATAGGCGATTTCTACTTTACACTCCCCTTTTTGGATCTGCCTAACCAAATATTTAATGCCTCTGACTATATCCTGTTCCGTAAAACCGGTAATAACACAAGGTTTTCCATAGCGCGCGGTAATTTGCTGATACGGGAGGCTGCCTGTAATAACACTGACATGCCCGGGGCAGATAAACCCGTCTATCCGCGCCTTATCCGACTGAGCCAAGGCCGCCAACGCCGGGAAAATCAGTTTAAAATTAGACAATATATAAAAGTTCTGAACATCCCTTTTCTTTGCCTCCAATATAGTCAGCGCCACAGTAGGAGAAGTAGTTTCAAAACCTATCCCCATAAACACTATTTTCTTTTGCGGATTAGCGCAGGCAATATTTAAGGCATCCAGACAAGAATAAACCACGCGCACATCACTGCCTTTTCCCCGGGTCCGTTCCAGACTGCCCCGTCTGCCGGGCACGCGCAGCATATCCCCAAAGGTAGTCATAATCACGTCTTTTTGGGCGGCTGTCTCTATTGCCCGGTCAATATCCGCCTGAGCCGTAACACATACCGGACACCCCGGTCCGGAAATAAGCTCTATCCACGGCGGTAAAAGCGGTTTTAAGGCCGCGCGGGCAATAGCTACGGTATGTGTCCCGCATACTTCCATCAACCTTATCTTTTTCATTTTTCTCTTCGGCCCGTTCAGGGAACGAACCCTTTTGCTACACAACTAAGAAACCAACGGACATAACGGACTAACGGATCAACGGATCAACGAAATTTTTCATTTCTTCTAATATTTTCAAGGTGTCTTCGGCTTGCTCTTTCTTTACTTTCCCTATCGCAAAACCGGCATGCACCAGGACATAATCGTTTATCCGGACACCGGTAATAATCCCTAAAGAAACTTCCCTCTGGACACCGCCGAAATCCACAATTGCCCGGTCTTTATTAATCTGTTTAATCTTTGCCGGTACTGCTAAACACATTCTGAGCGTCTCCTACTCATACCGCACTTCCACCAGACACAACCCTTTGGCCGGAGCGCATGGCCCGGCATAAGCCCTGTTCTTCGCGGCCAGAATCTTCTTCATCTCCCCGGGTTTAAGTTTTCCCCGGCCCACCTCAATGAGTGTGCCTGCAATGTTCCTGACCATCCGATACAAAAAACCATCGGCTTCTATATCTATACTGATAACCTGTTCTTCTACCCCAACAGCGGTTTTATAAGAACCGGCCGTGATATCCAAACGTTTTAGCGTGCGTATTGCCGGCCTCTCTTTCTTATCCTGCGCCTGAAAAGAACGAAAATTATGCCGCCCCAGAAGATAACCGGCCGCGCAATCCATTTCGGACACATCTAAAGGATACCGTACCCAATAAGCATATCTAACCATAAAAGGAGAGACGCCTGCGCCGTTAACAATATTGTAGCGGTAAAGTTTGCTCCGGGCAGTAAAACGGGAATGAAAAGAGGAAGCAACTTCTTCGGCACAGCTAATCCGAATATCCGCGGGTAAAAGACTATTCAGTCCTTTGTGGATATTACTACACGCAAGCGAAGAGTTGGTTTTAAAATTAGCTATTTGAGCAAAGGCATGCACTCCCGCATCTGTCCGTCCTGAACCAATTACTTTAATTTTCTCCTGCAAAATGCGGGATAATGCCTGTTCTATAAGTTCCTGAATGGTCTTCTTTTTACCCGTGGGCTTTCTTTGCGCCCGCTTCGTGGCGCCTGCTCGCCTCTCGACAAGGCCCTGGGCCTGCCACCCGGCATACCTTGTCCCCTCATATCCAATGGCTAATTTAATATTGCGCATCGGTCGGATAATCTCTCTCGAAAATAGAAATCCGAAGCACGCCAGCCAGAGGCTGGTCCGCCTCCGGCGGAAAATTCAAATTTCGGATTTAAAACTGAAACTAAATATATTTGTATTAGGCTGGTTTTATCAGTAACTCGGCAATCTGCACCGCGTTCAAAGCCGCTCCTTTACGCAGATTATCCGCCACCACCCACAGCCAAAGCCCTTTAGGGACAAAAGGATCCGGACGCACCCGCCCGATCAGCACGTCATCTTTTCCCGCGGCATCCAAAGGCACAGGATACGTGCGCGCATCAGGGCCCTTGGGGTCATCTACTAATCGGATACCTTTGGCCCGCTGCAATAGTTTCCTTACTTTTCCTAAAGCGATTTTTCTCCTGGTCTCCAGATAAACCGCCTGACTGTGGCCAACAATTACCGGAACCCTGGCCGTAGTCGCGCTTATCTTTATCTTTTCATCATGTAAAATCTTGTGCGTCTCTTGCACCATCTTCCACTCTTCAGTAGTATACCCCGCATCCTGAAAACTGCCGATATGCGGGATAACGTTAAAAGCTATCCTTCTGGGGAATACCTTGACGTCCGCTGATAGGTTGCAATCACTGCCCAAATCCCCAGGATGAGTTGTCAGGAGTTCGCTTGTTTGCGCCGTCAATTCAGTGATGGCCTGCCGCCCGGCACCGGAAACCGCCTGATAAGTAGAAACAATCATCCTTTTGATGCCCGCTTCCCGATGAATGGGCGCAACCGCCGCCACCAACTGAACCGTGGAGCAGTTCGGATTCGCAATAATGCCCTTGTGAGCGGAAACATCCTGAGGGTTAACCTCCGGAACCACTAAAGGCACGTCTTCTCTCAGGCGAAAATCCGCCCCGTTATCAATAACAACTGCCCCTCTTTTAATGGCCTCCGCGGCAAAGGTTACCGCCGCGCCTTTTTCTCCTTCGGTCCCGGCAAAAAGGGCAATATCTATACCACTAAACCCCTCAGGGGAAACCTGCTGGACATCGAATTTCTCATTATCAACGACAATCTCGCGGGAACTGCGGGCAAACACACGCAGTTCACCCACAGGAAACGCCCTCTGACGCAGCACTCTCAATAATTCCTCGCCTACAGCCCCTACTCCCACAACTGCCACATTATACTTTTTCATTCTATCCTCTCGGCACTTATTTAAGGTTCTCTACCACTAAGTCGCCTACTTCGGAAGTTGAGTATCCCATCTTTCCGGCGGCAAGACTCTTTAACTTATTCGCGGTAACATACATTACCGACTGTTCCACCTGATGCGCGGCCTTTTCCTCGCCTAACTGCGCAAGCAGCATCTGCATCGCGCAAATCGCCGCCAGGGGATTGATTACATTTTGACCGGTATATTTGGGTGCGGAACCGCCGATAGGCTCAAACATAGACACTCCTTCGGGGTTCAGATTTCCTCCGGCGGCAATCCCCATCCCTCCCTGAATCATCGCGCCTAAATCGGTAATAATGTCTCCAAACATATTGTCTGTAACAATAACATCGAACCATTCTGGATTCTTGATCATCCACATACAGGTGGCGTCCACATGCGCATAGTCACAACTTATATCGGAATATTCCCGGGCCACTTCGTTAAACGTGCGCTCCCACAAATTCCAGGCGTAAGTCAATACATTAGTCTTGCCGCAAAGAGTAAGTTTCTTTCTTCTATTCCGCTTACGCGTAAATTCAAAGGCATAACGGATACAGCGTTCCACTCCGGCACGCGTGTTGCGGGAAACCTGCAGGGCAACTTCTTCTTTTGTGCCTTTATTGATAAACTCCCCTTCCCCCACATAAAGCCCTTCATTATTTTCCCGCACCACTACAAAATCTATATCCTGCGGCCCTTTATCTCTTAACGGGGTCCATACTCCCGGATAAAGCTTTACTGGACGCAGATTAATATACTGATGCAGTCCAAAACGCAGTTTCAAAAGCAGCCCCTGTTCCAGAATCCCCGGTTTGACTCTGGGATCGCCTACCGCTCCTAAATAAATGGCATCATACTTGTTAAATTCTTGCAAAGCGGAATCAGGAAGTATTTCCTGAGTTTTAAGATAATGTTCCCCTCCATACGGAAATTGTTTTAGTGTGTATTTAAAACCGGACACTCGACTCACCGCCTCGAGGACCTTTAATCCTTCTCTGATTACTTCCGGGCCGGTACCATCCCCGGCAATGACAGCGATTTTATAACTCCTGCTCATCGTTTTTTTCTCCTTATGTACGGCAACAGTCCCCCGGCATCAATCAGCGCCAGCATAAATTCAGGGAAACTTTGCGCAAGATACACTTTATTTTCCTTTAAATCCATTATTTTACCTTTAGCTAAATCTATCTCCAGGATACTATCCTGGGCAATATGTTTTGCTTCCGGACATTCCAAAATGGGCAGTCCGATATTGATCGCGTTACGATAAAAGATACGGGCAAAACTTTCGGCAATAACACAAGCAATACCGCAGGCCTTAATAGAAAGCGGAGCGTGTTCCCGGGAAGACCCGCAGCCAAAATTCCGGCCGGCGACAATAATATCACCTTGCCGGATTTTTCCGGTGAACCCCGGCGTGATCCCTTCCATACAGTGTTTTCCCAACTCCTGAGCGTCACTGATATTCAAAAAACTGGCCGGGATTATCTCATCGGTATTGACATCATCGCCAAATCTGTGCGCTTTTCCTTTTAGTTCCATTTTTAATTCCCTGCATCAATGTTTTTCGGCCCATTCGGGGAACGGGCCCTACAAAATACGGTTCAAACGGACCAACGGTCTAAACGGACTAACGGACAACGAATTAGATTTCTTCCGGATGGGCAATTCGGCCCTTTATCGCGCTGGCCGCGGTTACTGCCGGATTAGCCAGATATACGTTACTGCTCAATGCCCCCATCCGGCCGCGGAAATTACGGTTGGTCGTAGCAATAGCGGTTTCCTTCTCGGCTAAAACCCCCATATGCCCGCCCAGACACGGCCCGCAGGTAGGCGGCGCTACCACTCCGTTCGCCTTAACAAATATCTCCACTAATCCCTCTTTTAGCGCAGCACGGTAAATCTGTTGTGTACCCGGAAAAATAAGCAGGCGCACCCGCGGGTCGGCCTTATGTCCCTTCAACACAGAAGCAGCAATCCTTAAATCCGCCAGACGGCCGTTAGTGCAGGAACCAATAACCGCCTGATCAATCCGGACATCTTTTAACTCACCAACAGGCTTGACCGCGCTGGGTAAATGCGGACAAGCTACCTGCGGCTCAAGTTTAGTCACATCGTATTCGCGGATATCACAATAGTGCGCGTCTTTGTCACTCTTTAATAGCGGGCGGGCGCAAGGCCCGCCCCTACAGATTATCGGGCGGACACAGAGGTCCGCCTCTACGGATTTTGTGTGCGTTTGTTTCGGATAGACAGATGATAACACGGTTCGAAGGTATTTTTCCGTGATTTCATCCGGTTCAATAATCCCTGATTTTCCGCCGGCTTCAATCGCCATATTACACATCGTGAATCTATCTTCTATAGACAAATTCCTAATAACCGGTCCGCCAAATTCCATTGCTTTGTATAAGGCCCCGGAAACACCGATATCAGCGATAGTATGCAAAATAAGGTCCTTACCTCCTACCCACCGATTCAGTTTCCCGGAAAAAAGAAATTTCATAGATTGGGGAACCCGCAGCCACATCCGGCCGGTAATCCAGGCACAGGCTAAATCTGTAGAACCGCTGCCTGTAGAAAACGCCCCTACTGCCCCATAAGTACAGGTA
>JAZDEE010000112.1:0-5054 GCA_043809065.1 Candidatus Omnitrophota bacterium
AATAATTTCCAATAACATAAATAATCAAGTAGCGCAAACAGTAACTGTTATACCGCTTACTTCTAATATAGAAAAGGTCTACCCCTTCGAAACACTTTTACTTTCTCAAGAATCAGGACTTCCCAAAGATTCTAAAGCAAAATGTAATCAGATAAGAACCATAGACAAGAAACGATTGATAGAATCTATAGGAAAAGTTTCCCTGGAAAAGTTAAAAGAGGTTGAAGGTTCTTTACTTATACATTTAGGAATGTGTTTTGAATATACGTAGGAATGGCAACGAAGACTTGTGGTTAATCCATCCGGCTCCAGCGGACCTGTTCCGTCGCCTTCGGCAGATCCAAAGGCCGCCGATGCCGATATTAATAAAGGAGAATGAAATCCATGAATCAAAAACATTTCTTCAATGGTCTAAGTCATACGAAGAAAGATATCATTCAGGAAGTTATAGGCCTGCTCAATAAATTCAAAATCAACTATTGTGTAATTGGCGGCCTGGCGGTGAATGCCTACGTGGAGCCTGTTGTAAGCCTGGATTTAGATATAGTAATCGTTATGGGCGCTGTGAAGAAATTCCTGGAAAATGCAAAAAATAAGTTTCAGATTGAAACATTTGAACATAGCGTAAACCTGAACAGCAAAGAATCCGATTTACGGATTCAGATACAAACAGACGAAAGATATCAGGACTTTATTGATAGAGCATCTGTTAAAAATATACTGGGCTACGAAATGAGAGTCGCCGCGTTGAAAGATGTTCTTCAGGGAAAGATATGGGCATATTCAGATGAAAAAAGGCGCGGAAGCAAACGCCAAAAAGACCTGGCCGATGTTATGCGCATAATTGAAGCATATCCGGGACTTAAATCAACATTGCCTGTCAAAATATCAAGCGTAATTAATAAAACTATAACGTAACTGCCGAAAGAGTTAAACCCGCTCTGCCATTGCCTAATCCTGCCGTTAATGTTATAATAAAGAAAAGTTGAATAACGCCTTTTTGGAGAGGTGACTATGCAAGATGTTCGCTATTCGCTGGAGCAATCCGGCGATTTTGTTATTGAAAACTATAATTTCGCTCCGGCCTTTTCCAGCTTTTTCCCGGGTATCGCCGGTGTGTACGGCATTCCTCTGTGGGCATTTTATGTTAACCGGGGGCAGGGCATTGCTTCTTTGGGAGTGCGCGATAAAGACGGGGCGATACTGGAATTTTTCCCGGCCAACCAGGCCTATAATCTTACTCCGCTCAAAGGATTCCGCACCTTTATCAAGATGACTTTAGACCGGCCCATCGTTTATGAACCATTCCGTGATGCCGGCTGTCCCTTCAGCAGAAATGCCGCCAGGCGTATGGTGATTAATCCGTATCAACTGCGGATAGAAGAGGTAAACCCGGAATTAGGGCTCTCGATAGAGGCGGCCTATATAACCGTTCCCGAAGAACCTTACGCGGCCCTTGCCCGCCGGCTGACCATAACCAATATTTCCCGGAACGAAATTTCCCTTGAACTAATCGATGGGCTGCCGCAGATTATTCCTTATGGAGACAATGCCTGGTGCCAAAAGCATATGAGCCGGACCATCGAGGCCTGGATGCGGGTAACTAATCTGGAGAAACAGATCCCTTTTTACGCGCTGAAGGTTAAGCCCCAGGATAAACCTGAGCTGGAATACTTTGACCGGGGGAATTTTTACCTGGCCTATCAAATAGAAGATACGTCTGTAGACCAGTTAAATGTGATTATTGATCCGGACAATATTTTCGGCCGCGATGCTGATTTGAACTTTCCTCTGGCCTTTGCCCAAACGCGGGAATTTGTCTCCGGTGAGAAACAACGCGCGGAAGGCCGGATACCCTCGGCATTTGCTTACGCGCGGGTTTCCCTCAAGCCGCGGGAAAAGAAGGAGGTCGTTTCAATTATTGGCAATGTGGATACGGCCGAGAGCATTAATAAATTCAGCGCGGCAATCCTGAAAGCGGATTTCTTTACTCGGAAACTCACCCGGAACCAGGAAATCATCACCCAATTAACCAATACAGTGTTGACGAAAAGCTCAAACAGCGCGTTTGATTTTTATACCCGCCAGACCTTTCTGGATAATTTTCTGCGCGGGGGATTTCCATATTCAATTCCTACCCCCGGCGGCCCTTTTGTATTCTATCTATACGGGCGTAAACACGGAGATTTGGAGCGTGACTATAATGCCTTTAATCTTGAGCCGGCTTATTTTTCCCAGGGCAACGGCGCTTACCGCGATATTAATCAGAATCGCCGCAACGATGTCTTTTTTAACCCGGATGTCCGGGAAGAGAACATCCGCACTTTCCTTAACGCGCTTCAGCCGGACGGATATAATCCGCTTCTGGTCAACGGCGTTCTGCTTTTTGTCAAAAAGGGCCCGGGATTAGAAACACTGCTCAGGCGCCATATTATTGGTTCGGCTCAGGGCAGAAAGGTTAAGCAGTTTTTAGGCAGAGGGTTTACTCCCGGCGGACTTATTGCTTTTATGGAGAGAGAAAAGATAATTGTGAAAAAAGGCATCGATGTTTTTCTTAAAGATTTATTAGGCATTACGGAGAAAGAAGACGCGCTTGTTCACGGAGAAGGATACTGGATAGACCATTGGACGTATAATCTTGATCTTATCGAGAGTTGCCTGGCCGTTTATCCCGAACGGAAGAATACGCTGCTTTTTGGCAAAAATGATTTTACTTTCTTTGATTCGGACCACCGTGTAACAGCCAGAGCGGAGAAATATGTCCGCACGGCGGGAAAAGTGCGCCAGTTTGGTTCCGTGATGAAGGATGCGGCCAAGAAAGCGCTGATTGAGTCGCGCCCGGTTCAACCGTATAAAGTCAGGACGAAAGGCGGCCGGGGCGAAATATACCGCACTACTCTTTTTGTGAAATTACTTAGCTTAGCCATGAACAAATTGGCTTCGCTTGACCCTTTTGGCGCGGGAATAGAGATGGAAGCGGACAAGCCCGGCTGGTGCGATTCTTTGAACAATCTGCCGGGGGTGTTTGGTTCGTCAATATCCGAAACAGCGGAGCTTAAGCGTTTGATTATTTTCTTAAAAGAGGCGCTGAGTACTGGAGAGATTGAGGGGATAAAACTTCCTGTTGAATTAGCGAATTTCCTCCAGGGGATGTTTTTGGGCCTGAAAACGAATGTTTCTTCGGCGGCAAAAAACAGGGATTTTGTATTTTGGGACAAGATTTCTGCCTTGAAGGAGAAATACCGCCAGGCGGTCTGGACAGGATTCCAAGGCGAAGAGAAGACATTACCGGCAGAGAAACTGGACGCTGTCCTGAACCTTGCTGAGGTAAAGTTGAGCAATGCTTTAAAAAAGAGCGAAGATAAAAAGACCTCCGTTCCCTATACCTATTTTATCAATGAAGTAACGAAATACAGCTTTATCAAAGAAGGCGGCCGGAAAAAACTCAACCCCCAGGGCTATCCGTTAGTAAAGGCAAAAGCGTTCCGGCAAAAAGCTGTTGCTCATTTTTTGGAAGGGCCGATGCATATAATGAAAACGCTTGCTCCGCCCGAAAAGAAAAAGCTTTATTCCGCGGTAAAAAAGAGCGCTCTTTATGATGAAAAGCTGAAGATGTATAAGATAAACGCCCCTCTGGACGGAATGCCCAAAGAATTGGGGCGGCAGATGGTTTTTACTCCCGGCTGGCTGGAGAATGAATCTATATGGATGCATATGGAGTATAAATATTTGCTGGAGGTTTTACGCGCGGGATTATATGACGAATTCTTTACCGACATGCGGGCCGCTTTGCCGCCATTTATGCTGCCTGAAGTTTATGGAAGAAACATTTTGGAAAGTTCCTCATTTGTTGTTTCCGGCGCTCATCCCGAGAAAAGCCTGCATGGGCGGGGTTTTGTTGCCCGGTTAAGCGGCGCGACCACGGAATTCCTGTCTATATGGTTGTATATGACGGCGGGGGGAAAACCGTTTCGTCTGGATGAGCAGGGGAATCTCATATTAGTATTTGAGCCGGCGCTGCCGGAATGGCTGTTTACCAGCGAGCCTTCCCAAATAGTATTTCTAAAAGACGGCCGGACCCGGGAAATAAATATTCCCCGGGATAGTTTCGCCTTTGTCTTTCTATGCAAGACTCCGGTAATCTATCGTAATCCCCGGCGAAAAAATACCTATGGCCCCGGGGCAGTAAAACCGGACAAAATAATATTGAAAGAAACAGGCAAAAAAGATACGGTAATAGAAACAGGCGTTTTAAGCGCTGATTATGCCCGGGCTGTCCGTGAAGGCGTCTACGAAGAGATAGAAGTAGTGTTATCTTGATTTTATATGAATAGATATATCTTGTAGGGGGCAGGCATGCCTGCCCCGTTAATAATTAGGAGGACCTCTTTATGTTCAGAGAGCAGATTAAGATATTAGATTGCACTATCCGTGATGGCGGGCTGATCAATAATCACGCCTTTGACACGCGGTTTGTGCGCGCGGTTTATAAAGCGGTTTCCGCTGCCGGGGTGGATTATATGGAAATTGGCTATAAAAACTCCAAAAAGTTTTTTTCTTCCGGCGAGTTTGGCATATGGAAATTTTGCGACGATGACCAGATCAAGCAGATTATTGAAGGTGTCCATTCTCCGGCCAAGGTGGCGGTTATGGTTGATGTGGGCCGGGTGGAACTGGAGGATATCAAACCCAAAGCTGAAAGCCCGGTGGATATGATTCGCACCGCGGCGTACGTTAAAGAAATAGACAAGGCCATCCATATGGCGAATGATTTTGCCGATAAGGGGTATGAGACGGCTATAAATATAATGGCTATTTCCCGCGACCAGGGCAGCGAACTGGAAGAGGCCCTGCAGCAAATCGAGGAGGAAAGCAAGGTTGGGGTTGTGTATCTGGTGGATAGTTTTGGGGCGTTATATCAGGAGCCGGTGGAACGTTTGGTAAAACTGGCTAAAAAGATTCTCAAAACAAAAGAAATCGGGTTTCATGGACATAATAATCAGCAGCTGGCTTTTGGCAATACTATTGAGGCAATTATTCATAATGCCAACTAC
>JAZDEE010000113.1:0-2187 GCA_043809065.1 Candidatus Omnitrophota bacterium
TATAATAAAAATATGAATAAAAAAATCACAACTCCATTATCAGTTTTAATTATACTTTTAGTAATCGCCGTTATTGTTGGTATGGCTCTTTGGCTTTGTCCAAAAAAAGAGACAGCATTACCCCAAGATGAAACCGCCGGCTGGCAAACCTACCAGAATGAAGAGGAAGGATATTTATTTAAATATCCAAAAGAATGGAAGGCAGTAACTAACAAATATAATTCCAAAAATGCTTTGTTCGGGCCGGGAGCTACGAGTGAAAGCGGATACGGCGGAGTTGAATTTAATGGAGCCCTTTCAGCGGGCCAATCACTAAAGGATTTTGTAAAAGAATTTAACTCAGGAGTGGAATCGGGTTCTGTCTCTGAAACAGCAACGACAGTAAACGGACAGGCCGTCATAGTTAGTATATTGCCGAAAGCAGCAACAGAACCCATTGAAACAAAAAGTGTTAGTTTCGAAAAAGATGGAAAGGTATTTAACATGTATTTAATGTATAAAACTAATTTTACTCAATACCCGGAAGATGAACAAAGATTAACTGTTTTTAACCAAATGCTTTCCACTTTTAAGTTTATTAAAAATGCCCCTACTCTTATCACTCAAGTTGTTTATATCTGTAACGGCAATAAAAAGATAGAAGCAGCTTTTTATAAAGGAGAAACCAAGCCGGTAGAGCCCGGCGAAATGCCGATTCCTTCTGGAAGCGTAAAAATTGTTTTAAGCGATGGAAGAAATTTTAATTTACCGCAAACAGTTTCTGCTGACGGAGGACGTTATGCCAACAGCGATGAATCGTTCGTTTTTTGGAGCAAGGGAGATACTGTTCTTGTTTTGGAAAACAATGCTGAAAAAGACTATGTTGGATGCGTTGTGCTTCCCAAGAAGGGGATAATAGTTATTTCGCCGAACGGAGGAGAAACTTGGACAAAAGGTCAAAAAGTTAAAATATCATGGAGCGCAGCAAAAGAAATAAAATTTGTAAATATAAGATTGTCAATTTCGGGGCCGGAGGACAGCCAAAATTTTAATGCCGCTATCGTTTCTAATCTTCCGAACACCGGCAAATATGAATGGACAGTACAAAATCTTTATGCGGAGGTGTTGGGCATAACAGCCCTGCCTGCGTCGGATAAATATCTCATTACCATAGAGGATAGCGAGCATAACAATGTATATGATATGAGCGACGTAACGTTTAGTATTAAATAACGTCATTTCAAATGGATCAAAATAATACCAAAAGTTTTTTGACGGGTATAATTCCTGCCGGGATTGTGTTTCTGGCGCTTGGCGTTTTTCTTGCCCATACGTTTATGCGGACTTCGGCGCTAACGGAACAGGCGGAGTCTCTGGCGGCCAGGCTGGAGTATCTGGCGGCGGAGTCGGCATCCACGACCGCGGCGCTGTCGCGCGATATAAGCCGGTTTTCTCAAAATCTTGCGGACCTGCGTTCCGAGACCATCGGGATTTCCGACACTCTTTCCGGCGCCCAAAAAAACATCGATGCGGTTAAAACGCAGGTTGGCGGCGTTGAGCAAACCATGGGCTCCATTTCCGGCACCGTCGGCACTCTTCAAAAACTTTCCCAAATTGACCCGGAGCTGCTCAAAAAATATTCCAAGTTTTATTTCTTGAATGAAAACCGGTACACACCGATGCTGCTGGAGACGATACGCGGCATTGGGACTGATTTTATTATCGGCAGTCCCGCATTTGAACGAAAAGGCACGGAGGAGAGTTATCGAAACCGGGCTTATCTTCTTACTGCGAATGGGGCTGCCGCGGGCCATTACGATAAGGCGCGACTGGTTCCCTTTGGGGAGTTTGTGCCGTTTAAGCAGTGGCTGCCGTTTATCGGCAAAATTGTGGCCGAAGTCGGAGATTTTGAGGCCGGGCCCGAGGGAGAAACGCTTCTGTGGGGAAATTACCGGATAGGAATGCAAATCTGCTATGAAATGATTTTCCCGCATCTATCCCGGAAAGCAGTCCTGAATGGCGCGGATTGCATCGTGAACATCACCAATGACGCCTGGTATGGTACCTCAAGTGCCCCTTATCAGCTGTTCTCCATGGCGATAGTCCGCGCGGTGGAAAACCGGCGGACGGTGATCCGGGCCGCCAATACGGGTATCAGCGGGTTTGTAGATGCCGGCGGCCGGATCATGGGCAACACCGATTTGTTTG
>JAZDEE010000114.1:0-3851 GCA_043809065.1 Candidatus Omnitrophota bacterium
AAGCCGCACATCTTCCACCATCTGGCCATAAGACATTTCCACCACCAGAAAACGCGGTTTACGTTTCTCCAGCAGTTCATCAAAAATGCGCTGAGGAAAAGGCCAAAGGCTAATCGGACGAATCAACCCGGCTTTCCGGCCTTGCTTACGCAGAGAGCATACTATGCCCCGGCATATCCGCGCCATACTGCCATAAGCCACCAGCACCACCTCCGCGTCATCTAAATAAAGCTGCTCGGCGCGCTGCTCATTTTGCCGGATTCGGGTGTATTTTTCCTGCAGTTTTTTATTATGGCCTTCCAGTTCCTCATTCCGCATAAAGAACGACTTGACTATGTTGGGACGTCTCCCGCGGCACCCGGTCAATGCCCAGGTGTTCGGTTCGCGGTTGGCGGTTGGCGGTTGGCGGTTCGCGGACACAATCACAGGCTCAGCCATCTGCCCTAACATCCCGTCGCTTAATATCATCAGCGGAGTGCGGTATTTATCGGCCAGCTCAAACCCCAGCAAAACCAGATGATACGACTCCTGCACCGAAGCAGGGGCTAAAACAATACAATGATAGTCTCCGTGCCCGCCGCCTTTAACCGCTTGAAAATAATCCGACTGCGCCGGCGCGATATTACCCAAGCCCGGCCCGCCGCGCATTACATTCACAATCAACGCGGGAAGCTCAGCCCCGGCCAAATAGGAAATCCCTTCCTGTTTCAAACTTATTCCCGGGCTGGAAGAAGAAGTCATTACCCTCTTTCCTCCGGAAGCCGCCCCCATAATCATACTGACCGCGGATAATTCGCTCTCCGCCTGCAGAAAAATCCGCCCGGCACAAGGCATTTCTTTGGCCATATAAGCGGTAAGTTCATTCTGGGGAGTAATCGGATAGCCGGCATAAAAATCACATCCGCCATCAATCGCCGCCTGGGCAATAGCTTCATTACCAGTCAACAATATCTTTTTATTCGACGCGTTCATTATTTAATAATTAAGTTTTTTGTTTTTCTGGTTACTGTACTCTGGTTTCTGGTTACTTATTTTTCTCCAATACCTCAATGCAAGACTCAGGACAAACATAAGCGCAAAAAGCGCAGCCCACACACTCTCCTCCGGAAAAAACAGCGGGACGCACCCCCCGGTTATTGACCCCGTTAGAGAAAGCCACTGGTAGTTTACCGCCGAGGGCAGGAACGCCGCCGTCTCTAACGGGGTTGACTTCTTTTTCCCAAACAATAAGCTTATTCCGGCAGTTTTCTATACAAAGTCCGCAGCCTTTACATCTTTGCCGGTCGATCTTAATCTCCGCTGCTTCCTTAGGTATTTTCCCGGTCATTGCAAACCATCCCATTATTAGCAAAAGGCAGAAAGCGGGCGCGGCCGTTCTTTACACATAAAATTTTTGTCATCATTAAACGCGGTATTTTCTTCCAACACCGTATGGATAATCCCCTCAACCGTCAACCCATATTTCTCTAAAAGAAACTCTCTGCGGGCATGCGGGATAAACGCGGAAGGTAAGGCCATTCGCCTGACCCGGACATTGGTGATTTTCTCCTGCTCTAAAAATTCCAATACCGCCGAACCAAATCCTCCTTCGGCCACGCCTTCTTCAATCAAAATCAGCGTCTTATATTCGGCGCATAAACGCTTAATTGTCCCGCCATCCAAAGGACTGACAAACCGGGCATTGACCACCGCGCAGCGAATATTCTGCTGCCGCAAAACTTCTGCCGCCTGCATAGAGGGACAGACCATGCTTCCCAAGGCAACAATGGCCGTCTTCCCATCGCCCGCGCACAAGAATTCCGCCCGGCCTTGTTCAATCCGCGGGCTTTGATATCCCGCGGGAAAAATATCTTTACTCGGCGGCACATTTCCCTTGGGATAACGAATAGCTAAAGGAAAATTCGCCGTTAAGGCATAGTCCAGCATCTGTTCCAGTTCCCGCGCGTCTTTAGGCGCCAAAACGGACAGATTAGGGATATGCCGCAGATAGGCCAAATCAAATATCCCCTGATGTGTCGCGCCGTCTTCGCCGACAATGCCGGCCCTGTCCAACACAAAGGTTACCGGAAGATTCTGCAAACACACATCCTGAATGATCTGGTCATAAGAACGCTGTAAAAAAGTGGAATAAATCGCCACAAAAGGTTTAAGCCCCGTATAAGCTAATCCGGCGGCAAAACCCACCGCGTGCGCCTCGGCCATACCCACATCATAACACCTCTGCGGAAAATGCAGGGCAAACTTGTCTAATCCGGTCCCCTCCGGCATCGCCGCGGTAACCGCCGTTACCCGGTTATCCTGTTGAGCTAAAGCAATAAGCTTCTCGCTGAAAACCTGTGTCCAGCTGCTTGTCTGAGCCGCTCCTTTTTGCGCGGCAAAGGAGCCTACCCCGTGAAACTTTTCGGGTACCTGTTCGGCATTAGGGTCGCCTTTACCCTTTTGAGTAATGGCGTGAATTAACACCGGCCCTTTCAATTGCAATCCATTTCTCAACGTGCGGATGATCTCCGCCGAATTATGTCCGTCTATGGGGCCAAAATAACGAAAGCCCAGCTCTTCAAAAATCATTCCCGGAACCAAAAGGTTTTTTAACCCTTCTTCCAGGCGCCGGGCCATCACGGTCAATTTCTTCCCTAAACGCGGCGCTATTTTCTGCAGTAAATTTTCCCAATCCTGCCTGACCCGGTTATACATCGGCATAGTCAGTATGCGGTTAAGATAACGACTCAGCGCCCCTACGCTTTTAGAAATAGCCATTTTATTATCGTTCAGAATAACTACCATATCTTTACCTAATTGTCCGGCATGATTTAAAGCCTCGAAAGCCATTCCGCCGCCCAATGAGGCATCGCCAATCACCACAACCACCTTTGGTTTTTCCGGGCCCGTGTCCGCGCAAGTTAATCCTAATGCGGTAGAAATAGAAGTAGATCCATGTCCAACAGTAAAGGTATCGTAGACGCTTTCATCCTTGTTCGGAAAGCCGCTTAAGCCCTGCCACTGCCGCAGGGTCCGCATTTTTTGCCGGCGCCCGGTTAAAATTTTATGCGCGTAGCTTTGATGTCCCACATCCCAGACGATTTTATCTTTGGGAGTATCCAAACAGTAATGCAAGGCAATCGTCAATTCTATTACTCCCAGGTTGGAAGCCAGATGCCCTCCGGTTTGAGCCACAATATTCATAATTTCTCTGCGGAGTTCGTCGGCCAGACCAGGAAGCTGTTCCAAAGAAAGCTTCTTTAAATCTACCGGGCTGTCTATTTTGTCTAACAGGTTATTTTCTGGCAAGTTCAAACCCCATTTAAAATTCTCTTGCTAACAGGAAAAATTTTCCGCTGGCTGTTTATTCCGTGTCGTTCACAGTCTCCGAGGCAAAAGGTTCTAATTCCCATTCCTCGCCTTTCTTGCTGAGCACCTGAATCTTCTTTTGCGCCGACTGCAGCGTTTTATGGCAAAAACGGGAAAGCTTTACTCCTTCTTCATATCTTTTCAGCGACTCTTCCAAAGGCAGTTTGCCCGACTCTAAATCTTCCACAATCTTTTCTAATTTTTTTAAGGCTTCTTCAAATTTTAGTTCGGCCATTTTCTGCTCCTATAGTTCATATTTCTCATTAGTGTTTTATGTTGGAATCTTTTCCAACACCTTCTCCACTATACTAATAAAACTGCCGGCGGCTAATTTGGTCTCTACTTTTTCCCCCGGACCAACCATTGCCGCTTGGGTAATTACCTCTGCCTGCGGATAGCGCAATGTGATACTATAACCGCGGGACAAGACATTCAACGGACTAAGCGCCTGCAGTTTACCGATTAACACCTTGCTTCTTTCCCGGCAGATTTCCACCAGATGA
>JAZDEE010000115.1:0-13800 GCA_043809065.1 Candidatus Omnitrophota bacterium
CTTTCCTGCTTAACTTTTTCATTAATAATCGCAATACCAGCCATGAGCTATCCCTCCTTTTTAAAATTATCGGGGCAGGCATGCCTGCCCCCTACTCGCCCTCGTCAAGCAATCGTCGGCATCAAACTCCAGTTCCCTAAAAGCGCCCTTAAGGTTATGAGCATTTATCTATTTTCCCAGCAGAGCGTCTTCGTTGTTACCACTTTTAAAGATGTTTTTTCAATAGTTCTCTAAATAAAAAACTCGCCTGCTTTATTTCCCGTTATAAGTCTGACCACTAAACGAATCTTTTATTTTAATTAATTTCTCGTCTTTTTTATCAGAAATTAAATATAATCATTTTAATGGTGAGTCTGTAACTTCCTTAAGGAACTTACAGGAAAGATGAAAGATTGTAGCATATTATCAGAATCATTGTCAAGTGTTTTTTTAGTATTTTTTAGCCAATACTAAAAAATCGAATATAAAGGCATTGCTCAACGAATAGAGGGAATTAATAAAAAACTATTACTCACCACAAATTTACCCTGAATTCCGTAATATATTCCGGACAGCCGCCATAACATCCTCCACCGAAATAGCCTCAAGACAGGCAAATCCTTTTGAGCAATTATGCGCCCAACATTGGACACAACCCACATCTTTATGTAAAACTACACTATGCGGACTGACCGGGGCCCACCGTGTTGGGCTTAAGCCTGCCTGCTTACGGCCAAAAATTGCCACTACCGGCACACCAAAAGCAGCGGCTATATGCACCGGGCCGGAATCATTGGAGAGAAACAAACAGCACCGACGCAAAAGACTGGCCAGTTGACTGACTGTAGTCTTGCCCAGGGCATCAATATGAAAACGCGGCATCAGTTTGAGGGTTTCTTTTGTTTTAGCGGAAATACCCTGCCCCCCGACAAAAACTATGCGGGCATTAAATTCATCGGCAATCCTTGCGGCAACCTGAACAAAACGTTCCATCGGCCAGACCTTGGAAGGACAGCTCGCCGCCGGATGAATAGCAATTACTTTTTCCTCTTTTCCCACTCCTTCTTTCAAGAGAAACTGTTCAATATATGTTTCGCTGTCCAGATGAACAGGCATAAATAATTCTTTTTCCCGCGGCTCAATTCCTAAGAAACGCACAAAATCCAGGGTATACTCCAATTCATGCCTTGTCCCCTCCTGTTTTTTGTGTTCAATTCTATCGGTCAGCAAAAAATCCAGTTTTCGGTTAAAACCTATTCTCTTCTTAATCCCGGCTAAAAAGGCAATTAAATGCGCGCGGTTGGCAGGATGAAGGATCAAAGCCAAATCAAACTTTTTTCGGCGTAATCCCAGCGCAAAGCGGACAGTCTGCAAAAATGTCCGCCTTGTCCCTTCCTTATCGTAAATAATTATTTCATCTAAATAGGGATTGCCTAAGACTATGTCGCGGGAATATGGTCTGACCATAAAAGCAATATGACTTTGAGAGAATCTCCTCCTTCAGGCCTTAATTACCGGGGTGGAAAGCAGGACATCTCCGATCCGGTCAGTACGGATAAGCAATATCTTTTTAAATTCGTTTTCCATTGTTTAATATTTCTTTAGATACCGCGAAAACTTCCTCGGCGGTAATTAGTTGCATACATTCTCTTGTCTGCTGAGGGCAAAGTGACTTTCGGCAGGGTGAACAATCCAATGCTTTGCGGATTACCCGGTCATAAGAACCGCAAGGAGCATATTTTCTGTAATCAGTCGGGCCGAATATAGCCGCTACCGGTGTGCCCACCGCCCAGGCCAGATGCATAGGAGCGGAATCATTAGCAATAAGCAAACGGCATCGGCTCAAAAGACATGCCAATCCGCTCAGGGTCGTCTGCCCACAGGCATTGATAATGGACAAATCAACAGTTTTGATGATTTCTTCGGCAATTACGCTATCCTGTTGATCCCCCACCATAATTATTTTTGCTTTTTTATATTCTTCCCTTATCAACCGGCACACCCGGGCAAACCCCTCTTTTCCCCAGCGTTTGGTCATATTCCGCGCCCCGGGACTAATCGCGATTAACAGGCATTCTTTATCTATTTGCCACTTACTAAATAACCTTTCCACATTTTGCTGCTCAGCCAAACCAAATTCAATGAGCGGCTGGTTTCCGTCTATACGTAATCCCAGAAAGTTTAATTTCCAGAGATGCCTGTCTTTCATATGTATTACACTCTTAGGCGTCCTCGTAAAAATAGAAGAGCGGTATCTGGCGCCTAAAAAAAGCCCAAACATAGTCTGGCGCAGGTCTATGACCAAATCGTAGCGCTCAGCTCTTAATATAGTCCATAACGCTGCTTTCTCCTTCCAAGGAATAGTTTTATCATAAATTATCTTCTTATCAATACGGCTGTCCTGCTCCAGCACACCAAAAGCGCGCGGGCCCACCAACACCGCTAAATGCGCCTGGGGAAATTCGCTCTCAGCGCCTGGATAACCGGAGTAGTTAAGACAACATCTCCGATATTGCTCAAAGTAATTACGAGTATTTTCTTTATCTTCGCTTTATTGATGCCCATTTTTGCCAACACTGCGCATCTGGTTTACAGCCTCCAGAACCTTTGCTACGCTAATCGCCTTCATACAACGGTTGTCCGGACAATTTAACCGGTAACAGGGCACCGGACAGCCTATGTCCTGCTGTAATATTTTATAATTGCCCCGGCCATAAGGCCCGGTTATTGCCGGGGAAGTCGGACCAAATAAACAAATTACTTTCGTTTTTTGACTAACGGCAATATGCATTGGGCCGGAATCATTGGCAATAACCAAACTTACCCTGGCCATTAACGCGGCCAGCTGTCCCAAGGTAGTCCGCCCGCACAAAATAAGCGGTTTACCATTCATCAAAGAAGCAATATCTTCGGCTAATCCAATATCTTTTTCTGCCCCGGTAATAATAATTTTAGCCTGGCAGCCGGTAATCAACCGATCGGCTAATTGGGCAAACCGTTCTTTAGGCCAGCGTTTAAGGTCCCAGTTCCCTCCCGGATTAATTACCACTAAAAAATTTGCCTCTTCCAGGTTATTTTCCCGTAATATGTTATCAATATATTCCTTATCTTCCCTGTCTATAATTAACTCATAATCTTTATCTTCTATTAGTTGCGTAATCCCTATTTCTTTCGCAATATTTAAGAAGTACTCTACCTTATGCGCAGGCTGACCAGGAGGCAAAATACTTTTCGTAAGGAACATCTTTCTTTTTTTAGTATAGTAACCTATGCGCTGCGGGATACCGGCCAGCCAGCAGATTAGAGTCCGCGTCAATGACCGGTGTAAAAGAAAAACTGTATCAAAGCTTTTGGCCCGAATCAATCTAATCAACCTTAGTTTTCCCCGCACCCCCCGGTGTTCACCCTGCTCATCATATACTATTATTTCATTCAGATGCGGATTAGACTTCAATATCGGGACACAACGAGGAACCACCAGCGCCGCTATGAAGCTTCGGGGATATGCCCGTCTTATTGCCCGGATAAAGGGAGTGGAAAACAAAACATCTCCAATCCAGTTTACATTTACGATTAATATCCGATTCATATTTAATGAAAAGATTTCACTTTCCTAAATAAGTTATAGTATCCGCTAAGTTTTGCCCACAATACTAAAGGATTGCTGCTATCCTTGATTTTTATCCGTTTCAAGGCAAAGATGTCGTCGTTAAAACAAGTTTTTTTAATCCCCCGATTAGTTGTGCAGGCGGCTATGTATCCGTTTTTGCGGACGATATCCTGCATCTGAGGAGTAAAGCCGCCTATAGGGTAACACAAGAAATCTATTTTTCTGTTCAGCCTCGCCTCAAGAATCTTTTTAGAAAGACCTATCTCCCGCTCTATATGCTCCCTGCTTTTGCCCGGCAGGTAATCTCCTTCCAATGTATGGCTGCCGATATCAATAATTCCCGAATCAAGCATCTCTTTAATCTGGGCATAACTAAGATACCCTTTTTCCCCTATTGAATTCACAATAACAAATATGGTTGCCGGAATATGATATGCCCGTAAAACAGGATAAGCGCAAGTAAAATTGTCTTCATAACCGTCATCAAAGGTAATCACAACACTTTTGCGCGGTAGTTTTTCTTTATTATAAGCCGCGCTTACAAACTCCGCTAAAGAAATAACATTATATTTATTGCGATGTAAAAATTCCACCTGCCGGCGGAAGCTCTCCGGAGAAACACTTAGTGAAGAATACTTCCCATTTTCCTCTATATAATGGTACATCAGCATAGGAACCGCATATCTTGGCTGCAGGAATAAAAATATTCCTGTTAGAATACAGACAACCAGGAAAAAAGGCAAAAATACTTTTTTACTCATCATCTGCCGCGAACCTCCAGGTAAACCTTTTCAATCTCCGCTGTCATCTGGTGTAAATTAAACCGCTGTTTGGCTTGCTCCCTTGCTCGTTGAGAAAATGTCCCGGCCAGCTCCTTATCTTTAAGCAATTTAAGAATCGCCTGGGCCAAGGCTTTGGAATCCTTAGGCGGCACTAAAAAACCATTTACCCCATCTTTGACTAATGTATAAATCCCCCCTACATCAGTAGCCACAACCGGGACTCCCATAGCCTGCGCTTCTATAATAGCCAGCCCTAACCCTTCTAACAGAGAAGGAAAGACAAATACATCCATTAAGGATAACGGCATAGAAGTATCTAAAGTAGCAGGGACAAAGAAAATATTTTTTTCTAATCCCAGGTCTTCAACCATCTGCGTCAGTTTATTTTTTTCCGGGCCGTCTCCCACTAATAAGAGCTGAACCGCGGGATTCTCCTTATGAATCCTTTCCATCGCTGAAATAAGATACCGCTGCCCTTTAACTGAAGAAAGTCTGGCCACCGTGCCAATCAGCGGAGCGGTTATTTCCAAATGGTAATTTTTTTTAAAGGCGGTTTTATCCTGAGCGGTAAATTTGCACGGATCAAATTTCTCTATTTCCACACCGTTATGCACTATGACAAACTTCTTGCGGTCCACTTTAAAATCATTCGCTAAATGCTCTCCCACTGCCTCGCTGATCGCGATACAACGCTCTCCCCAGCAAGGGAAAATTCTTCGAAAAAAACGCGGCCTAAAAAAACCATGGCAGGTAGTCACATAAGGTACCTGCATCCGTCGAGAAACCAAATGCGCCAAAACCTGCGTAACGCGGGTGTGCGCGTGAATAATCTCGGCTTTCTCAGCCTGCGCTATCTGAAGCACCTTTCTATAGGCCGAAAATACTTTGGGGCTTACTTCCGACTTAGTCCTGATATCCATCGTTAAATGTTTTATCTTATTGGCGTCAAACAAAGGAAGCATATTCCCGCCGGAAGAAACAACGCAGACTTCGTGCCCTCTTTGCACAAGCCCCTTGGCCAGAGAAAATACATACATCCCTATACCACCCAAATTAACGTGAGTAGTCAGCAATAATATCTTCATTCTTTATGCTCCTCATATATATTAAGATTAAACTCGAAACACGAAATCCGAAATTCGAAACAATGTTCAAATTCTCAAAATACAAATGCCCAAAACAAATATCTAAAGAATATAGTTTTGAACATTTTGAGCATTGGAAAATTCGGATTTGTTTCGGATTTCGATATTCGGATTTCGAATTTCTATATCTTACTTCAATAATTTTTTAACTGCCGCAAATACGCATTCCACAGAAATATCATTCATACAGTGATGTTTTCCCGGACAAATCCTGCGGTAACAGGGACTGCAATCCAAATCTTTCCTGATAATGACCTGCGCGGGATAATCCAAGGTATGTCTCCGGGGGTCAGTCGGCCCAAATAAAGCAACTACCGGTGTCTGGACAGCATAACTTATATGCAACGGCGCGCTGTCACTGGTAACGTAGACACTGCAATGTTTGATCAAACAGGCCATCTGTCCAATGGAAGTCAGCCCGACAGCGTCAATAAAAGGGACGCGGCTGACTTTTTTAAGCCGGGTAACAATCACAGAGTCCTCATCCTTGCCGGTAACAACTATTTCCATTCCTTCATCATGGATTTTTTCCAAAAGCGCAGCAAATTTTTGCACCGGCCATCTTTTAGATATCCAGGCCGCGCTGGACCCCGGATTAATGCCTACTAAAGGCGCTGAGTTTTTCTTTTTGAACTGAGCCAGAAAATTCTCCGCCCATAAACAGTCTTCTTCCCTGGTCCATAATTCCAGGTCTTCTTTTACATCCGTAATCCCTAACAAACCCAGGGCGCGCGCCTGATGTTTAACCGGAGATAAAGGAAATTTGTCTTCTTTTACTCTTTTATTAAGAAGAAAACTAAATTTTCCGTTATCATATCCATACCTCTTATTGCATCCGCTTAAATAAGCTGCCAGGTGGCTTTTCTTATTATTTTGTAAATCTACTACCATATCGAAATTATATTTTCTTAATAAAATAGAAATATGCCAGACATTTTTATAACTTTTATCGTTAACGTCCAGCTCGATAACTTGATTGACATACGGGCAACTTTCCAAAAGCGCTTTAAAAGACGAAGCAACCAAAACGGAAATATGCGCCTGGGGAAACTTTTCCCTCAACGCCCTCAGGGAAGGACTAATCAAAATGATGTCTCCTAAAGCAGCCCATTTGATCACCAAAATTTTTAATACCGCCAGCGCCTCATTATATACATTGATAGTTTTATCCACCATCCGCTGCAGAGAATAACTGTTTTCCACTTTTTTCCTGGCGAGCCAGGCCATCTGCCTGCCTAACTGCGGGTTTTTAGCCAATTTTATTAAGGCGCCGGCAAGGGCAGCGGCATTACCTGGCTCAACAAGAATACCATTTTCCCCATCTTGAATAATATCCACAATACCGCCTACCTTAGTAGCCACCACCGGCACCCCGCAGGCACCGGCCTCGATTAATACCCGCCCAAAGGCTTCCTGCGTTATTGTAGGCAGCACCAAAACATCCAACTCAGTAAGAAATTGCGGAATATTATCCTGCGCCCCCACAAACCGGACAGTCTTTTCTAACCCTAATTCCCGGCTAAGCCGCAGTAATTCTTCCTTGTATTTTTGTCTGCCGGGAGAAATCTCTCCGGCAACTAACGCCCGCGCATGGGGAAAATCCCGAATCATTCGCGAAAAGGCTTGTAAAAAGTATTTATGCCCTTTAATAGGGGTAAGCCTGCCGACAACCCCAATGTTCAATGTCCCCTCAGCAGAATTCACCCCCGGTCTGGTTGGTTTGAACTGGAATTCTCCTAAATCTACTCCCCGGGGAATAAGTCTGAGGCGTTCCCGCGGGACTCCAAAATCCTCGTTCATATGACGGAATACAGCATCGCTGGCTACTATAATAATTTTTGCCCAGCCCATCACCCGGCTGAAAAAACTCTTACTATAGTAACCATGGCAGGTAGTGATAAAAACAGCAGAACTCCTCCGGCAGGCAAAAAAGGCAATCAGCGCCGGAATCCGGGAACGGGCATGCACTATATCAATCCTCTCTTCCCGCAGAATCTTTGCCACTTTTGGTATATTATAAATTATAGAAAACAGGGATTTTTTATGAACAGGCAGCGCAAAATGTTTTACCTTTCCCGTTTCCAACTCCTGCACCAGCCGGCCTCCATTAGATATCACAAAGGCCTGATGCCCCCTGCGCACAAGTTCACGGGCAAGATCAACACATCCCCGTTCTACTCCGCCGATATTTAATTCCGGTAAAATTTGTAATATCTTCATTTTATTTTCCATCACTGCATTGTAAACGGCCCGTTCGGGGAACGAGCCCTACAACGGGGTGCAGCCGGCAAAAAGGATTCTGTCTATCGCCTGATAAATCTTATCCTTATCATTTATTATTTTCGCTTCCGGTTTATTCCGCCAGATATCTTCTATCTGCGCGGCTAATTCTTCCGGAGCCGCTGATTTTACCATCCCATCCCTGACCAGGGCGTCTAAGAACCTTTCCTGCTTAGTTATTTTCCTGTTCTTCTTTTCCAGGGAAAAGGTTAAAATATGTTTACCCGCGCTGACCGCTTCCGAAAGCATAGAAACACTTTCGGCGGAAACAACAACAATGTCGCTTAATCCTAAAATCCCTCCGATAGTATCGGGCACATTCTCCTGATTAGCCAGCACTAACAGCCGGCAATAGTCTAAGCCGGCCAAACTGCTCCGCAGGAATTTCTCTATCTGCGGCGGTGTCCGCCGGGATGTCGTCACCAAAAGCTCCCCATCAAGAAGGCCGGCAGCGCTTTTAATCTGAGAAACAATCTTCTCTATAAGAGCGCCCGTCATCTTATAGTCGGCGTTATCTCCGCCAAGAAGCAAACCTATAGCCGGACCGTTACGCCTCTTGCCTGCGGAAAATTTCCCGTGGCGGCTCAAGCGCTCAGACGCGCCCTTAAGGTATTCCGGGTCAATCAGATTCGGAGTAATCCTGGTTAACAAGACATTCTTTTTTCTCTTTATCCGGTCATGTTCGGGCGCTATCACTAAATCAAAACGGTTTAAAAGAAACGGCGGCGGTTTCATCAGCGCTACCTTTTTCGCTTGATTCACGCCGGCAATAAAAAGATTTACCGAAGACAACGATGTCCCGGCAGATATTACCACATCCGCGCGAGATTGCATTAAGGCCGTAAAAGACTCCTTCTGCAAACAGAAACCAAGGCAGTTTTTGGCCCAACGCCCGGAACAGCCGCTAAAAATAGCGCAAAGGGAAAGCAAAAGACGAAAAACGCGTTTCTTAAATTTAATCTCTACTGTTTTTAAATCTACGGAGCCGGCCCCTTTGGCCTGCGCTATTTTCTGTTTTTTAATCACCCGCGCTACCGCCGCCGACTGGTTCAGATGACCGGCCTTGCCGTCGCTTAACAGCAGTATTGAATACGCCCGGCTGACTTGGCTATTGCCTGCCAAAAAGGAAAAAAATTCTCCTTCCTCTTTTATCCTGAGTTTAATCAACAAAACTAAAAATTCAACTTTCCAATCTGTATTGTTTAAGATTGGAGACAGTTTTACGGCATCTTTCTCCGTGGTAATCACCCGGGTAATACGCGCGTTAAGACAGGATGCTTCTATTTTTTTGATGTCTTCCACTTTATACTGATAATGATCGGCAAAATGGAATTGCAGGGATATCTCCGCTTCCAAGGCACCCAGAGTGTTTTGAAAATAAAGCGGATCGGCAATCCCGGCCAGTAGAGCAACCTTCTGCTTCTTTATCGCCCCTAAGTCAATTTTCTCTTCACTATCAATCTTACGTAAAAAACAAGGAGAATGCGCTGCTTCATAAATAGGCGCGTTATGATTGTATATTCTTAATTCGTTTTTTAAATTTTCCAGCGCTTTATCAGAAACGGCAAAATCTGTCTTAGTCAAAACAAATATTTCAGCCCGGGCTAAGGCGCTTAACGGTTCCCGTAATATCCCCCGGGGAATAAGCTGACGGCTGCCAAAAGGACAATGGGCATCCACTAACACAATATCGCTGTCCCGTTTCAGCGGCCAATGCTGAAAACCATCATCTAATATTAAGGTGTCGGCATTATATTTATGCTCAGCAAGTTGAGCCGTCCGAACCCTGTTTTTACCGGCTAAAACAGGGATACCGGCTAATTTTTGCTGTAGCATACAAGCTTCATCCCGGCCGTATCCGCGGATTAAAATTACCGGCCGTTTACCCTGAGATTTAAAGAACTCCGCCACTGCTTCCACTAAAGGCGTCTTACCCGTGCCTCCCCAAGTGATATTGCCCACGCTGATCACCCGGCAGCGGCTTTTATATGACTTTAACCACCCTATATTATAACAAAAAAGTAATAATTTAACCGAAAAACCATAAAGAAAAGCAAAAATTGACAAAATATAGAGAAAAAAATCTGTCCATACTCCTTTCCTATAATTTTTCACTAAATTTATGTAATTTATTTTGTTTTTTTCGATTAACCCTCTGCCTATATTCATGACATCGGAATTTCCTTTTTTTGTGTACATCTTGCAGGGGGCAGGCCTGCCTGCCCCGATAATTTAATTCGGGCGACCCACATCTACTATATATTTATTATTTCTTTTATAAAATTTATATTCCTTAATGTCGCTCCCTGGTTTTGCTGAATAAGCTGTTGCGCATTTTCTCCTAACTCTTTTCTAAGTTGTCCATCCCGCAGTATCTTCTGCCATGCCTCTTTAAGCTGCTCTTCGTTGTTAACCATTATGGCCGCTTTTTGTCTTAAAAATTCTCCGGCAATAGCGGAGAAATTAAACATATACGGGCCAAAAAGTATCGGCTTGGCAAAAACTGCCGCTTCAATAGGATTCTGTCCGCCGTGAGGAACAAGACTGCCCCCGATATAAACAATTTCCGCATGGGCATATAACGTCTTTAATTGACCAATGGTATCCAGAATGAAGATTCGCTGCGCGGTTTGCGGTTTGCGGACTGCGGACTGCGAAAATCTGCACGGTGCAAAACCAAATTCCACAATCAACTGTTCTATTTCCGGCGCCCTTTCAATATGACGGGGAGCAATTAGTAATCTCAAATCAGGATAATCATTAACCAATTCTTTATAGACTTTCAGGATGAGCCGCTCCTCCCCTCGATGGGTACTGCCGGCGATAAAAAGCCTTTCTTCTTTGGTTAGCCCTAAGTCTATATTCTGCGGCGCGACATCTACGCTTTGGACGTCAAATTTCATATTCCCCGTTATTTTAACCCTGCCCCGCTCTGCTCCTAATTCTATAATTTTTTGCGCGTCATTTTCTGTCTGCATACAAAAGAGGCTGACTTTTTCCAGGATACTTTTCATAAAAGCACGAAAAAGCTTATATCCTTTAAAGGAACCGGCAGATATTCTTCCGTTAACCACAACAACGGGGATATTTCGTTTCGACAAGTTTATTATTAGATTAGGCCAGATTTCAGTCTCGGCAACAATTAACAATAACGGGTTCACCAGCTCAATAACCCTGCGGACAATGAAACTGATATCCAAAGGAGAATAAATCACCACATCTTCCTTGCCGGCTAAGTTACAGGCAACAATATTACCTGTCTTGGTCACTGTAGAGATTACTAATCTATGCCCGGGATAGCGTTCCTTTAACACCTTAATGAAACAACTTGCCGCATGCGCCTCACCCACGCTTACGGTATGCACCCAGAAAACTTTTTGCCCACGCAGCCGCTCAATCACCTTATCGGGAAAAAATCCCAGCCGCATTAATATACCGGGATGCCCTTTTCTGCGCAGCAGAAAAACCGGCAAATAAAATAACACAAAAAGAATATACAGTATATTGTAAAAAAAAATGAACATCTTGATTATCTTTCCCTGAATTTAGGAAGCAGCAAAGAGTTAAGCGCGGGGATGGGCCTTTTCATAAACTGACTTCATCCGCTGCGTAGTGATATGAGTATAGATTTGCGTTGTAGAAAGAGTGGCATGTCCCAAAAGTTCCTGAACACTGCGCAAATCCGCGCCTCTATCCAATAAATGCGTGGCGAACGAATGCCGCAAGGTATGCGCGGAAATCCTGTCTTTTAAGGCCGTTTGTTCAATATACTTATTGAGTAATTTATGCACTCCTTCAACGCTTAGCCGCCTGTCATCTCTATTTAAAAATAATGCCGGATTCTTTTTCTGAGGCGCTGTTCTACGCTCCAGGAGGTATGCCCTGATCGCCCTCAAGGCCTTGTCTCCTATAGGAACCAGCCGTTCCTTTTTCCCTTTGGCATAAACCTTAATCATCCCGGAAATAAAATCAATATGCCCTATACTCAATCCGATAAGCTCACCGACACGGATTCCTGTACTATACAAAGTTTCCAGAATAGCGCGGTCTCTTAATCCCAAAAGAGTAGATTGTTCCGGAGACTCTAACAGTTTGACCACTTTATCCACATCTAAAAAGATGGGGAGGTTTTTTTCTATCTTGGGAGAAGCAATTCCGGAGAGAGGATTGCCGGCAATATATCCTTCGCGCAGGAGAAATTTAAAAAAAGAACGCAGACAGGACATTTTCCGGGAAATACTGCGCTTTTTAAGGTTTCTTTCCTTTAAGAAGGCTAAATATTTGCGTATATCCAAGCGGTTAATATGCCATACGTCTTTAGCTTTTAAAAACGCGCGTAATTGTTTCAAGTCAATCCTATAATTAAGCAGGGTATGGCCGGAGACATTTTTTTCTATTTCTAAATAAGTCAAAAATTTTTCTGTGTATCTATCCATTTACCCGTTACTTTCTGTTTCTTCCGGAAGTTTATTACTTGTATAGGTGCATTTAGGATACTTGGCGCAGCCATAGAAAATCTTGCCATACCTGGTGCGCCGCTCTACCAACAGCCCCCCGCAGTCCGGCTGCGGGCAAGGGACCTTCGTAGTGATACTGCGGGCATTCCTGCAGTTAGGAAAACCCGAACAACTTAAAAAGCGGCCCCTTCTTCCCCACTTGATTACCATCGGACGACCGCAAGTCTCACAAATCTCGTCGGTAGGGATAGATTCTTTCTTAATCTGTTTCTGCGCGACAACTAATTCTTTTATAAAAGGCTTATAGAATACCTTGATTACTTCCAGCCATTTAAGTTTCCCCTCTTCCACCGCATCCAATTCCTCTTCCAGATGAGCGGTAAATTTAAAATCTAAAACTTTGGGAAAATACTTAGTCAAAAGATCATTTACCGTCACGCCTAATTCCGTAGGAAAAAAATATCCCTTTTGTCTGCGCACATAATCCCGTACAATTATCGTTCGTATTATCGGCACATAAGTGCTGGGACGGCCAATCCCTTTTTCTTCCAGCGTCTTAACTAAAGAAGCGTCGGAAAAACGCGGCGGCGGCTGGGTAAAATGCTGGTGAACATCCAGCTTAACCAGTTTTAACTCTTCGCCTGCGCTCAATGGAGGCAATATCTGTTTATCTGTTTCTTCGCGGTTTTCCTCTCCGTCGAAAATCTTGAGAAACCCGGCGAACTTTAACGTTGAACCAACGGCCCTAAAAAGAAAATCTCCCGCCTTTACGAATACCGTAATAACCTCAAAAAGAGCCGCCTGCATTTGGCTGGCCACAAATTTATTCCAGATTAACACATATAATCTATATTGTTCCGCGCTTAAATATTGTTTAACTGTCTGGGGTTCCTGCAAAGGTAAAGCCGGACGAATGGCCTCATGAGCCTGCTGAGCTGTTTTACCGGACTTATATTGCATAGGATATCGGGAAAGGAACTTCTCTCCAAAATGCGCTTTGATATACTCCCGGCAGGCCTCTTGGGCATCCTTGGAAACCGTTACTGAATCTGTACGCATATAAGTGATTAAGCCGACACTCCCTCCCTCACCAAGATCTATGCCCTCATAAAGCTGCTGGGCAATACGCATAGTTCTGTCCGCTGTAAAACGGAGACGGTTAAAGGCGTCCTGCTGAAGTTTACTTGTAGTATACGGAGCCTGCGGGTTTCTTCTTTTCTCTTTTTGCTGAATATCGGTAACCACAAATTTTTCTTTCTGCGCGTTGAGCAGGATTTCATCAGCCTGTTTTTGGTTGTCTATCTTTGGGTCTTGTCCGGCAATCTTATCCAATTTTGCCAGAAAAGTCTTTCCGGAAGAATATTTCTTCAATAGAGCATCCATTTCCCAGTATTCCTCAGACTTAAACTGCTCTATTTCCCGTTCTCTTTCTACTACCAGTCTGACCGCTATCGACTGCACCCTTCCCGCGGAAAGTCCGCGGCTGATTTTTTTCCAAAGTAACGGACTTAAATTATACCCTACAAGTCTATCTAAGATACGCCGCG
>JAZDEE010000116.1:0-2289 GCA_043809065.1 Candidatus Omnitrophota bacterium
CACATTCGGCCGCAAAGATTCTATTAAACAAAGGGGAGTATCCTCATCAAAGACCACAACATAATCCACACATTGCAGGGCTGCCAATACCGCGGCTCTTTCTTTTTCTCCAAATATCGGACGGCTTTCGCCTTTTAATCTGCGTACTGAAACGTCACTGTTTACCGCGACTATCAAACAATCGCCTAAAGAACGCGCCTTTTCTAAATAGCGGATATGGCCCAGATGTAAAATATCAAAACAGCCGTTAGTAAAAACAATTGTTTTACGCTTTTTTTTAAGCTGTAGGACAATATTTTTTAACTCGGGAAGTCTCTTAATCTTATCTTCGGTCATCTCAATATCAGCATTAAAGAAATTATTACGGTTAACAGGATTATCGTAAAAGCTGCTGTTCTGCCAAGGCGCAGATAATATGGCCTATGGTGATATGCGCCTCTTGAATACGCGCCGGGATTTTAGAAGGAACAGCCACTAATACATCCGCCAAACCGGTTAATTTTGTTGTATTTTCTCCGCTCAGGGCTGCTGTTTTCATCCCGATGGCTTTTGCCTGCTTAAGAGCAAGCAATACATTTACCGAATTGCCGCTGGTAGTTATCCCAATGGCAA
The DNA here is from genome assembly GCA_043809065.1 of Candidatus Omnitrophota bacterium. Lineage (GTDB taxonomy): Bacteria > Omnitrophota > Gorgyraeia > JAFGHF01 > JAZDEE01 > JAZDEE01. The sequence continues at coordinate 613 of JAZDEE010000116.1, forward strand.
GGTCGTTTTTTCTCCCTAACCCTTCTATCTGACGGGCAAATATCTGATTGAAATCATAATCGTTAGCAATAGCAGTAATGTTGGAACTATTACAGGTTAATGCTATGGCTGCCAAAGCCTTTCTCTCGCAGCCGAACCGGCCGATAAACTCAGCGGCAATATGCTGGCTGTCTGCGGCACTGCCTCCATTACCAAAAAGAATAACCTTACCGGATTGTTTTAAACAAGTAATAACTAATTCCGACAACTGGCCAATTGTCTCGACTAAAGCATCCGTACAAAGTTTTTCTTTAACAGCAATACTTTCTTTAAGAATAGCAACAATAGCATTACGCACTTTAATTGCCTTAGGTAATATCTATCTTATCCAAAAAATACTTTTGCCATATCATAAAGTTCTTTCGGAACGGTTTTTAATGTCCCTACAGCTTCTTTTAAAGATACAGACTCTATCTTATTGCCTTGAAGGCTGGCCATCTGGCCGAATTTACCCGCTATGACTAACTCCATTGCTTTAACCCCGTAGCGGGTTCCTAACACCCGGTCATAAGCAGTAGGCGTTCCCCCTCTTTGAATATGCCCCAAAACAGTAACCCTGGTTTCAAATCCGGTATGTTTTTCAATCTGTTCACTCAGCACCTGGCCAATCCCGCCTAAGCGGACATGCCCAAAAGCGTCTAAGGTTTTCTCCTGTAATATCTCTTTATTTTCAAATTGAGCGCCTTCGGCAACGACCACAATACTAAAGGTTTTTCCCCGGGAATGACGGCTCTTAATTATTCTGCATACATCTTCGATATTAATGGCATATTCCGGGATAAGAATCACATCTGCCCCGCCGGCTAACCCGGATTCTAAGGCTATCCATCCGGCATGCCGTCCCATTACTTCGACAACCATTACCCGGTGATGCGATTCGGCTGTTGTGTGCAGCCGGTCAATAGCTTCCGTGGCGATATTTACTGCCGTGTCAAATCCAAACGTTCTATCCGTAGCGGAAAGGTCGTTATCTATCGTCTTAGGCACGCCCACCACATTAAAACCATCCTGGAAAAGCTTATAGGCCACGCCCAAAGTATCCTCTCCGCCAACAGCGATTAGCGCATGCAGGTTTAAAGATTTTAAATTAGCTTTCGCCTTTTGCGCGTCCTTTTCATTTTTATAGAGATTGGTCCGGGAGGTGCCTAAAATCGTGCCTCCTTTAGGCAATATCCCGGAAACGGAATTAAGGTCAAGCGGCTGAGTGTCATTTTCGATCAATCCCTTCCAGCCATTTTTTATTCCGATAATTTCATAGCCTTCTTTTAATGCCTTGCGGACAATTCCTCTGATAACGGGATTAATACCTGGACAATCTCCGCCTCCTGTAAGTATACCGACCTTCTTTTGCATCTTTAATCCTTCTCCTTCTGTTATATTATTATGATGATGGTACTCTATATTATATCTCTATAGGGAGCAATTTGCACTGTTTCTAAGTCTTCGTCTTTTTTCCTGGAATGTTTCTTTTCTTTGGGAATAATCTTTCCTACGTGCACACGCACTACAATGGCCTCCTCAATGCCCAGCATCTCCTGCAGGCGGCTTTTTATCACAGCCTGAATACTTTCTGTAGTCTGTGGTATATTGGCATCGGACCACAGGCTGACCCGGCTGTCAATATCAATGCCTTTTTTC
>JAZDEE010000117.1:0-2402 GCA_043809065.1 Candidatus Omnitrophota bacterium
AACCTTACCGCCCGGATAAGGCGCAAAGGGTCGGCCAAAAAACAAGCGTCCGGGGAACCAACCGCGGCAATGTTTTTGGCGCGGATGTCTTTTTTGCCGCCGGCGGGGTCAATTATTTCTTTGGTCAGCGGGTCGTAAGCCATAGCGTTAATAGTAAAATCCCGCAGACTCAAATCTTCCCGGATATCGTTTCCTTTACCTCTAAAGGCGGATACCTGAAAAGGAATCTTTTCTTTCACCACAAGCAAGATGCCAAAGCGCGCGCCTACCAAAGAAGCGCGGGGAAAGACCTTCTTTATCTGAGCAGTCCTGGCGCTGGTAGCGATATCAATGTCTTTGGGCGCCCGGCGCATCAGCATATCCCGCACACACCCGCCGACAAAATAGGCCTGAAAGCCGCGCTCACGCAGATGGTTGACAATCTCCAGGGCTAAACGTTTCTTCTTTGTTGTTTCGTTTTCCATTTTTGCTCTTCTGTCACTCCCATGAACAGGCTGGGTCAAAAGTATCTTTTTTGTCATTGTCCGGCTTGACCGGACACTCCAGAAAAATATTTGTCGTCGGGGATGGATTCCCTGGTCAAGCCAGGGAATGACAAAATTCGTTATTTTGCCTATTTTGACACAGTCTGTCCGCAGGAATGACAACCAAGAGACAATTATTTGTCTGACAGTGCACTACTCTATTAAATTATCATATAAATCGTTCCAATCAGGATTTTCTTTCTCAATTAATTCCAACTTCCATGTTCGCTGCCATTTTTTTATGCGCTTCTCACGCTGAATAGCATCTTCAATATTCTCAAATAGTTCATAGTGAACAAGCCGATGTACACCGTATTTTTTGGAGAATCCTTCTATCAAATCGTTCTTATGCTCATATACCCTGCGAATTAAATCATTGGTAACACCTGTATACAATGTTCCGTTTCTCCTGCTTGCTAACATATAGACGTAGTATTGCTTTTGCGCATTGTCCATATCTTTCCTCTGGATACTCCGGTCAAGCCGGAGTATGACAAATTATTTTACCGGACAGCGCTGCCGCCGCTGATAGCTTTTACCTGGCCGTCTAAGGTTTTAAACAGGTGCCCTTCGGAGTCGCAGGGGTTGCAAAAGCCGAAATCATCGCAAGGGAAATAGTCCCGGGGAACGCGCGCGTGGACATCCGGAGAAAAGAGATTGCCTAATTTATCTTTGTGCCCGGTATACAGCTTATAATGGCAGTTATAAATATCGCCGTTGGGCGCGATAAGCGCCTTATCGCTGTGACAAAAAATAGGCGCGGCGTATTTCTGGCTGAATCCCCGCCGGTAAAGCTGATAATCGGAGATTCCGTCTATCTGTTCTTCGGTTAAGCTGTCTTCCTCTTCCCGGGGATAGAGACGGCCTTCATATAAGCCTAAAAAACGCTGTAATTTTACCCGGGGATGAATCTTCAAAAGTTCTTTTCGACAATCAAGGACCCGGTTTAAATGGCCGGGATGGGCCACTACAAACAAGGTATGGATGGCGACTCCCGCCTTTTTCAGGCGCCGCGCGTTAGCAATAAATCTTTCCACCGGCGTGTTCAGAAAATGCAGGGAACCGTTAAATCTTAATCTTGATTTATGCCTAATCTGTTTAAGATTATCCGGCTGAGCGAAAAAAGGGGAATCAAAATTAGAAGTAACCGTGATTTTCCAGTTTTTGTCCAGATTGTTCACTACATAAAGGAAGTCCGGAAAGATAGTCGGCTCACCGCCCAGAAGGGAGAGCTTTTTAATCCGCCGGCGGCGCAAGAACCTTCTTTGCGTCCTGCCGGCTATGGCATTCAGCGCGGATACCCACATCTGTCCGCTCTTAAGGCGATAGTTGGCCGGCGGCTTAAGCGGCAGGGAAATCTTCTGGATACAATAATTACATCTTAAGTTACAGCCTAAAGTCAGAAACACTCCCCAAAAAGCCGTAAAATGAGAATCAATTATCTTTTCTTTCATTCGGTCTCTATTCTCTCTATTTCGGTTCTCGGTTCTCGGTTCTCGGTTCTCGGTTACTGGTTTCTGGTTTCTGGTTTCTGGTTACTGGTTACTTCCCCCCCAAACACACCCTGACCATCCCCCGCACAGAATTGGTCAGATAAATCTCTTCGGCATTGACAATGTCTTTTTTGAAAAGCGCTTTTTCCTTAATCGAATACTTTCCCGAACGCAGGAGGTATCTTCTATAGACTCCATCCAAAAGCCCGCATTCTACCGGAGGGGTATAAAACACTCCCTTGCTCTTGATGACAATATTAGAGATAGCCCCTTCGGTAATTTCCCCTTTTTCATTACTGAAAATAACGTCATAAAATCCGCGGGACCGCGCCCGGCGGTATTCGGCGTCATATAATTTACGATTGGTCGTCTTATGATAAAGAAA
>JAZDEE010000118.1:0-4002 GCA_043809065.1 Candidatus Omnitrophota bacterium
GAATTGCTGCGGCTGATAGTTTTTTACAGACATATACGCGCTCCTTTACTTATTTACCATCAGCCGTATTATAACAGAAAATTAGCGCTTTGTCGACGGAAATATACTTATTTTTAAGGAGGGCAATTATCGGACAGCCCCCCACGGCTATTTTTTCGGTTGATTAAATAGTCGTAACCCCTTTTTGCTTCTATGTTTCCGGCCGCTTCCACTTCTGCGCGGTTAGTTCGCTGATTCTCTGCTCCAGCGATCTGATTAATTTCGGCTCGTCGGTTTTTGCCTTAATTTTGTTATATATTTCGATCGCTTTATCGGGCTGATGGAGAATCCGGACAAAGATTAAGTCTATGTTGGCCAATTGTTGAAACAAGGTCAACTGGTTATTATAAGTATCCACAATCCGTTCGGCTGTTTTTCCGGCTTCTTCGTAGCGCTCCATCTGCATATAAGTAAGCAGTAATAAATTCGCGGCGGTATACCCTTTGGGGGTTCCCTTGTTCGCGCTCTCTATATCCCGATAAAATACCACGGCCTCAGTATAAGCCTTTTCTGCCTGCGGATAATTTTTCTTTTGCTGATAACAATTTCCTATATAAAAAGGGACTTGCAGCCCCCAGGGAGTATTGGTATATTTTTCCCCGCGCAGAACGCTCCATTCCCGCGCAGCCTTTTCCCATTGCCCCTGTTTTTCATACGCGGCGCCTTTTAAAAACCGCGCTTTGCTTACCGTAAAAAGGTCGTCTTTGTATTGGGTAATGACTTCATCCAGCGCCGGGATAACCTCAACGTATTTTTGATGCGTTAAATATAATTCCACCAGTCCCATCCTCGCCGGCTTGACCATTTTGTTATGGGGATATTCTTCTATTATCTTTTTAAGATTACGCTCAACCGCGACAATCATCCGGACAGGAGCGATCTCGGGATTTTTGGCAATTTTCCGGTCTATCTGCATGGCCTGATAAAACAATTTCTCAGCCGCGTAATCCTCATTGCCGCTGAACATCGCCAACCCGCCGAACACCAATAAAAGCACGGAAAATAAAACTAATAGTGTCTCTTTCATCTGGTTACTTCCTGTTTAATGTCTAATACAAACTGGGTGGCGCACACCAGCACCAGGCACTCGATAAACGCGGTGAGCGCTATTCCAAAGCCCGAAATATATAATGTTATCTCCGGAAACGTGCAATAAATTAATTTATTTGTGCCGATTTTTAACAACGTAATGGGCAGATACAGTAAAAAAGGAAAAAACACCAAAGCGAATATGGCACCAAAATTATTCCACCCTAAAACAATACTTGACCATAAGGCTTTAAACCACGGTTTTTTATTAATTACCATCAACGGAATGGTTAGAACCAAAAAGGCCTGCAAAATCACGTTGGATAAAAACAGGAACAGGGAAAATATATAAGGAGAAAAATCAAGAAATATCCTGGGCAGATGGATAAAAATCAGTTTTTGCGCTTTCAAAAAAATAAAAGTATCTGTCCTTTTCAGAAGATACAAAGATATAATTACCAGCAGTCCGAAAATAAGAAAAGAAGGATAACGGGCGAGAGTATTTTTCAGCACAGCCTTTATCCTCACTGTTTGGCCCGCTTTAAGGCCGCGCACTATTTCCGCGGAAATGCCCGCCAAAAATACCCCGGCCAAAACATAGATCAATACCTGGGCGTAATAAAACTGCTTGGGTAAAATCGCCAGATTCCCGGGATAATGCAGGGCAGCCTCGCCAAAAAATTTTCTGATCACCGGAGCGGCCAGTATTGCCAGCGGCCGGCGGGGAGAAAAGAACAGCAGTTCCAACGCCAGCGCCTCCAGGAAAGCGATAATCAGAAAAGGCAAAACGACTATCGGCCTGGTAATCATCAAGTCAAAAGAAGTTACCCAGTTTTTTTTGATATTGTATTTCATAGTATCGAATTCACTTACTCGTACTCGGGGACCTTCCCCACCTATCCTCCCCCTTAATGGGGGAGGATAGGTGGGGGTTCCATCAAAGGAAGGAAAAACTTATGCTGCAATCTCTTAATATAAAATGTTAATAAATAATTCCAGTGGAGGAACACAAAACCTTGATAGGCATTGTGCTCTCCCCACATCCCAGGATGCCGAAGAGATTCTTCGGAAGAAGTTTCTCCATTCGGCATAAGCATGCTTATTGGTTCAAGCATAGCCTCCTAATGAGAGACTAAGCCACAAACCTCTTTCTGATCTTTCCTCCAGCTAACCCAATTAAGCCGATGCCTAAAAGCAGCATGCTGGTTGGTTCAGGAACCGTATGCACCCAGCCGGTATTGGGCATTCTGTCGTCAGCATCCGCACCAGCGTTGTCCATAACGACATACATGGCCACATCTGAGTCTGAGGCAGGGTCTACTCCTAACGCTGTAACATAGGCCTTATCAAAACTGGCCTCTACCACACTGCCTAACACTGCCGGCCCATAATAACCTGTGGGAGTCCAGTCCGCATGATACAGTCTGATGCGGTCGTTCACCCCATCCTGATTGGCTAATTCCAATTTAATATGGAAATCAGCCAGGGTGTCTCCGGTTGTATCTATGGACCACTGATAGAACGCGGCATTGGCATTGCCGGAATCCTGTTTGGCCAACGTTGGCGTGCCAAAGACATCAGTTCTGATATAGACATTGCCAGTGGCTGAATCATCCCACCATACAAAGACCTCTTTGAGGTCGTAATCATCAGCTATGTCCTCTATGTTATTTGGATCCGCGTTATACTCGTTGGGATCGGTGCCATGCATCTTCCAGGCATCCCACTCACCCGCGCCAACAGCGCCATCAACGGTAATCGCGTAGGCCTGAGCAGTTCCCCACAGGGAAACCATCAACCCTAACACAAAGATGTATAAAACTTTTTTCATCTCTTTCACCTCCCTTCACTATGGATTTCTGCCCGAAAATTCGGGCAAAATTGTTACCTTCTCAAATTGTTATTCCCTCCCCCTTTTCTCGTCTTACTCTTACCTCCCCCTTGATGGGGGAGGATAGGTGGGGGTGAATCCGTCGGACTTCACCCTTCCCCAACCCCTCCCATCAAGGGAGGGGTAAATCTAAACAAAGAGAAGAACAAAATAACAAAAGAAAGAGTAGTTCCCGCCCGCAAAACCTGATTGGTCCGGCGGGCAGAAACTATCTTTTAAATTAGCGGGGCAGGCAGGCCTGCCCCCTACGTTATCTCCTTTTTCTCCGTATCCCGAATAAGCCTAACAAACTAAACCCTAACAGGCTCATTGTGGCCGGTTCAGGAACTATACCCGCAGCCTTGGAGTCGAACATCGCGTAGCTGTTTAAAATATTGTCGCCTACATTAGCCACACCGTATTTAACAGTATACGTGCCGTCGGCCGGCGCAATCCAGTTCCAGTATGTCCACGCCCCGTCTCCATAGTCGCCTACGGTAGAAACACTAGCTGACCAGGGCGTAGATAGCTCTGCTCCGTTCGCGCCCAGAATCTTTACCCAGGCATTATCATTGTAGGGTAAATAATCCCCCGCGTCAAAAGCCGCCCAGCCGTCTATTCCCCAATTTTGAAGAATACTGAAACTCTGCGACAAGGTTGTGTAAACGCCCTGTCCGGAGCCGGTTTTCAGCAAGGCAAAGTAACTGCCGTCTTGCGGACCGTAAAGTGTCCCTTGATCACCGGTGTGCGAAGTAACTACTGAAGCAACACCCGAAGATGTCCACCCGCTCAAGTCTCCGGTTTCAAACCCGCTGTTGATTAAGGCGTAGCTATTCCGGCTGACTGCCGCCATTAACAAAGCTGCGCATAAAACTAAAAGCTTCCTCATTTTTTCACCCCCCTTCTAATGAATTCTCATCTCCCCTATTGTGAACTGTCCTTGCCCATCCGTTAATAATGCGAGAGAAAAATGGACAATGACAAAAAATAGCCTTTAGCAACAGTCTCATATATTGTCAAAAAACAGAGAACCTATTTCCTTCTGCGGAAACCAAACAACCCCA
>JAZDEE010000119.1:0-3412 GCA_043809065.1 Candidatus Omnitrophota bacterium
GGTAATGAAGATTACTTTCATATTTTTTCTCATATTAAAAGACTACTTCTCTGTTACATAAATTACGTTAAATCCGAAGCACGCCAGCCAGAGGCTGGTCCGCCTTTGGCGGAAAATCCGAAATTCGAAACAAATTCGAATTCTCCAATGCTCAAATGTTCAAACCGTATTCTTTAGGTATATGTTTGGGTCATTTGTATTTTGAGAATTTAAACATTGTTTCGTATTTCGATATTCGGATTTCGGATTTTAAATTATAGTTATTTATGTTACAATGCAATAGTGTTTAACGACCAAAAACCTCGGCCAGCCGTGCCAGCGTCTTTTCCTTGCCCAACACCACCATCAGTTCAAAAAGTCCCGGGCCTACTTTTTTTCCGGTCAGCGCGGCGCGCACCGGATGGATTAATTCCCCGCCTTTTATTCCTTCTTCGGCAATTACCCGGCGGCAAACGGCTTCCACTGTCTGCGCGTCAAAGGATTCCACGGGCTGAAGGGTTTTCATTAACTTAGTTAAAAGCGCCTGGGTCTTTTCATTCCGCAGCAATCCTTTCTCTGCCTCATCCGCAAACTTTACTTTCTCTTTAAAAAAATAATAGGCCTGCTGGGGAAAGTCAGCCAGCGTTTTTATTCTGGGTTTAAACAACTCGATAATCTCTCCCAGCTTTTTTTGATCATAGTTTTCCGTAATCAATTTCTGCTGCAACAAAATTGGCACAACGTGCCCGGCAAATTCGCTGGTTTCCATATTTTGGATATACAGGCCGTTCATCCATTCCAGTTTTTCTTCATCAAAGGCCGCGGCGGTTTTGAGCACCTTCTCCAGGGTAAACTCCCGCACTATTTCTTCCCGGGCGGCAATCTCTTTACGGCCGCCTAACGACCAGCCTAACAGCGCCAGAAAATTAAACAGCGCCGCGGGAAGATAGCCCTGGTCGCGGTAATAAGAAATGGGCATCGCCCCTTTGCGTTTGGAAAGCCGCGAGCGGTCCGCGGAAACAATCAACGGGATATGCGCGAATTGGGGAAGAACAAATCCCAACGCCTCATAAATAGCCACCTGTTTGGGGGTATTGGAAATATGGTCGTCCCCGCGGATAATATGGGTAATCCGCATATCATTGTCGTCACAGCAGCAGGCAAAGTTGTAAGTAGGCGTGCCGTCCGACTTAAACAACACCTGGTCCTTAAAACTGCCGGTTTCAAATCTAATCGGGCCGCGGATTACATCGCTAAACTCAAAAGGTTTAGGCGGCACCTTTAAGATAATCGCGCTGCCATCTTTGTAGGCAAGGCCTTTCTCCAACAGCTGCTCCGCATTGCGACGGTAAAACTCTATCCGCTTGCTCTGGAAATAGGGGCCTTCATTCCAATCCAGCCCCAGCCATTGCATATCCTTGAGAATCTGTTCCAGAAAAATATCCTTTGACCTGACCGCGTCGGTATCTTCAATCCTCAGGATAAATTTTCCCTGATTGTGCCGGGCAAACAGCCAGTTAAATAACGCTGTCCTGGCCCCGCCCAGATGCAGGTATCCTGTAGGGCTGGGCGCGAAACGCACCCTCACTTCTTTTTGCTCAACCATTTTTACCTCTTATCGCGGTGCAGGCAGGCCTGCACCCTACTAAAATAATTATACCCTTTTTCCAAGGCTTTTCTGTTAATATCTACCAAATCCTGCCGGCCCCGGGGGGCAAGTTCGGACAACACTTTCAGCACAGTCTCATATTTTAACACATCGCGCTCGCGCAAAAAAACGCCTAAGGCGGCCATATTGGCTGCCTGCACATTGCCTAAACCGGAAGCTATTTCCGTAAAAGGCGCTGAACGCAAGGTTATATTTTCCTCTATTATATCCTCTTTATTATTATGAATCAAAGTCGAATTCAGTAAAACCAGCCCATTGGCTTTGACCTGGTGTTGAAACTTGTCCCAGGACGGCTGATTAAACACAAACAATGTATTGCTGTTTTCCACATACGGAGAGGCTATTTCCTCATCGGCAATCACAACCATACAAAAGGCGGTGCCGCCGCGCATGGCCGCTCCGTAAGAAGGAATCCAGGTGACGTGTTTGCCTTCAGACAGTGCGGAATAAGCCATGATTTTGCCTAACAGCATTACCCCCTGACCGCCAAAACCAGCGCAGATAATTTCTTCTTTCACCGAAATCTCCCCAAGGGAAACGTCTTGGTCATTTCTGTTTTTGTCCAGCGCCAGGCCTGGACAGCAGACTTGCCCCAGCATACCGGACAAGGAGAAAGTATTTCCACCAGCGAAAACCCTTGATGCTCCAGTTGATTGTTAAAGGCCTGTTTGATTGCTTGTCTGGTTTTGATGACTCCCGCGGCAGAATCCAGGGCCACCCGCTCTAAATACGCCACCGCCGGCAAAGTAGACAACAGCTCACATACCTTCAAGGGATGCCCTTCCCCGGCAGCGCTTCTTCCTTGCGGGGTAGTCGCTGTTTTCTGACCCAGAAGCGTAGTCGGGGCCATTTGCCCGCCGGTCATGCCATAGATGGCGTTATTAATAAAAACCACGCTGACATTTTCTCCCCGGTTAGCGGCATGCACGGTCTCAGCTGTGCCAATCGCCGCTAAATCGCCGTCGCCCTGATACGTAAAGACAAACTTATCCGGCTGTGTCCTCTTAATGCCGGTGGCCACGGCCAGGGCCCGCCCATGCGCGGCCTCACAGCAATCAAAATCCCAATAATCGTAGGCGATCACCGCGCAGCCCACCGGACAAACCGCGATAGTTTGTTCCCGAATCCCTAATTCATCAATAACCTCACAAACTAAACGATGCGCCACCCCATGTCCGCAGCCCGGACAATAATGGGTATCTACATCTTTTAACGATTGGGGACGGGTAAATATTTTTTTAGACATACTATTTAGTCTTATGACAGTTTCAAATCCGAAATTCGAATATCGAAATTCGAAATGGTTCGACTTTGCTCACCATCCTGAGCTTGTCGAAGGACAAATCCGAATTCTCCAATGCTCAAATGTTCAAAACTATATTCTTTGGGTATTTGTTTCGGTCATTTGTATTTTGAGAATTTGAACATTGTTTCGAATTTCGGATTTCGTGCTTCGAGTTTAGTTGCTCTATATCTCCGAGAGGTGAAATGACTCTATATGTAACTTCATTTAGTTCGTTTGTATTATTTAGTCTTATGCAACGCCTCTATAATCTCTTCTTCCGTAGGAATCCCGCCTCCTCCGCGGCCGTAAAAGTCCACCCTGGCGCGGCCGTTAACCGTAAGCCGCACATCTTCCACCATCTGGCCATAAGACATTTCCACCACCAGAAAACGCGGTTTACGTTTCTCCAGCAGTTCATCAAAAATGCGCTGAGGAAAAGGCCAAAGGCTAATCGGACGAATCAACCCGGCTTTCCGGCC
>JAZDEE010000120.1:0-2308 GCA_043809065.1 Candidatus Omnitrophota bacterium
AGTCCTGATCCTGATAAAAAAACTAAAAAACCAGCTTACATAAAGCAATCCAAATAAAATGGTGGATATACTCAATACGGCCCGATTATCGCGCTTGGTAAACTGAACAATAAAAATAATCAGACAAATAGCCGGGACAAAGATAAAAAACCAATCCTTGGGTACGTGAGCGTCAAAATAAACCGCCCAAGGCACCAGCGCTCCTAATATAATGCCCAGTTTCTTATTTACACTTATCTCTTTATTTTCAACCAGGCTAAAAAACTCATTCAGCCCCAGGATAATAAATACTGTTACTAAAACGGTAAAAACCCATGCCGGTAAAACAAACAACACCACCGCGCACAGCGCCGTAATAGCAAGACCTGTAATCAATCTAGGCAAAAACATCGCTTACCGCTCTTTTTTGCACTCCGCCCCGAATCTTCTTTCTCTTTTCTGATACGCTAAAACAGCCTTGTAAAAATCTTCCTGTTTAAAATCCGGCCATAGTACAGGGGTAAAATAAAACTCGCAATAGCTGATTTGCCAGAGGAAAAAATTGCTGACCCGCATTTCTCCGCTGGTGCGGATTAAAAGATCGGGATCCGGCAAATCCCTGGTATAAAGATATCCGGGAAAGAGTTTCTCATTAATGTCTTCAGTTTGCAGGAGGCCCTGTTGGACATCCGCTGTAATCGCTCTTACCGCCTGGAGAATTTCTTCTCTACCTCCGTAATTCAGGGCCAGATTAAGCGTCAAACGCTTGTTTTCCCTGGTTAGGGCGGCTGTTTTTTGTATTTGTTTCTGAAGAGAAAAAGACAAGTCTTCTGTTTTCCCGGAAACTAAAAGCCGTATCTTATCCTTTTGAAATCCCGCGGTTTCTCTCTTTAAATGACGTTCCAGCAAAGAAAATAATGCCTCAATTTCCTTTTTAGGCCGCTGCCAATTCTCTGTGGAAAAGGTATACAAACTTAAAACCTGCACCCCCAGTTTTAGACACGAAGCAATAGCTTCTTTCACTGCCGCAGCCCCGGCGCGGTGTCCTTCAATCCTTGGTAAGAAGCGCTGTTTTGCCCAACGCCCATTGCCATCCATTATAATAGCAATGTGTCTGGGTATATCATTAAGTTCTACTTCTATTTTAACTATACGTCACCGCTATTCCTCTACCGGATTAACATAAATAAAGGGGATACCCCGGATATCCCCTTATTATCTGTAGAGACGCAAAATTTTGCGTCTCTACAATGCTTCATTCGATAACATTTATTCGCAACCAGGCTATTTCTCATACTGATTTTGCGAAACTCCCTCCTTAGCCTGCGTTGTGTTACTTTTCTTTTCAGTAAGAAGAACTATCTCCACCCTTCTATTTTTCTGTCTGCCTTGCTCGGTCATATTTTCCGCTATAGGACGAAATTCACCGTAGCCTGTGGCCGAAATCTTTTCCGGAGAGATGCCTTTTTCCACTAAATAATGCAGCACGCTTATCGCCCGTGCTGTAGAAAGTTCCCAATTAGACTTCCAATTAGAATACTTAATCGGCTGATTGTCGGTATGCCCTTCTATGCCGATTTCCCTGTTCATCGCCGCGTCACGGTAAGTGGCAACTATCTTATCTAAAGTATTGTAAGCTTCCGCGCGCACTTTCGCTTTTCCGGAAGCAAAAAGCACATTGTCTACAACGGTAATCACCAATCCTTTTTGCTGTATACCTAAACTTATCTTTTTAGCATCAATCTCTTCTTTCAAACTATTTTCTAACGCAGCATAAGCGTCTTTGAGTTTCAGGTATTCTTCCTCGGTCATTTTAAGCTCTTCTAACTGCTCTTTTAAAGATTTGATTTTCTCTATGTCGCTGGTACGGCCTTCCTGGAAGATAACCGTACAACCAGTTAAAAAGATCCCCAGACATCCTAAAAAGGAAATTTTCAGAAAGGTTCTTAAAAAAGTCTTCATAGGCGGCTCGCCTCCTGTTTTATATCTATATAGTTACTATAACATTCTTATATCGCAAAGTCAAGAAATTGCCCTCCAAATCTGCTGCAATTACTGCGTGTTACGGATTATCTGCTCTCTTTTTGACCCCACGGAAATCATCCTTACCTTAACTTTCAGTAATTCTTCCAATCTATGAATATAGCGGCGGGCATTCAGAGGCAATTCAGCAAAAGTGGTGGCAGCCGCCGTTTCTTCCCGCCATCCCGGATGTTCTTCATAAACAGCTCGGCAGTTCTCCAGCACCCTGATATTGGAGGGAAAGTTTAAGTATGTCTTACCGGCATATTTATATTCAGTGCAGATCTTGATGGTGTCCAACTCATCC
>JAZDEE010000121.1:0-2522 GCA_043809065.1 Candidatus Omnitrophota bacterium
AATATTTTAACCATTATCTAAGCTTTAAGTTATAGTCCCCAAAAAGAGAGGGAAAAATGAACCTGAAAGAAATTAAAGAAATCATCAATCTGATGAACGAGAATGAACTGACGGAAATAGAGTTGGAACGGGATGGACTAAAAATAAGACTGAAAAAAAGAAGCGGACAAATAGAACAAATGGTTACATCTATTCCGCAGGTATCTTCTCAAGAAGCAGTCGCTGCTAATACACAGCCTGTATCTAAGGCCGAAGAATTAGTCGAGATCAAATCGCCGATGGTAGGAACTTTTTATCGCGCGCCGTCTCCGGAAAGTATGCCTTTTGTAGATGCAGGCAGTGAGGTTCAGCCGGATAAGGTAGTCTGTATTATTGAAGCGATGAAACTGATGAATGAAATAAAAGCAGAAGTTAAAGGCATAATTAAAGAAATTTTGGTGGAAAATGGGCGCCCGGTAGAATTTGGGCAGGTTTTGTTTCGTGTTCATCCGGCAGGGGACGGTCTGTGATTCTCCCGATACAGACCTATACAAATTCTATTCTTATGGCCAAAAAGAGGGTTTGAAATGTTCTCCAAGATTCTCATCGCCAATCGCGGCGAGATAGCTTTGCGTATTATTCGCGCCTGCAAGGAAATGGGCATACGCACGGTAGCAGTTTATTCTGAGCCGGATGTCCGCTCTTTGCATGTGCGTTTCGCGGATGAAGCGATCTGTATTGGCGCGGCTTCTCCGGCTAAAAGTTACTTAAGTATTCCCAGCATTATTAGCGCCGCGGAGATAGCTGATGTGGAGGCTATCCATCCCGGGTATGGTTTCTTAGCGGAAAACGCGCATTTCGCGGAAATCTGCCAGTCTTGTAATATTGTTTTTGTTGGACCTTCTCCAGAGGCGATGAAGCTGATGGGGGATAAGCTGCAAGCTAAAACTACTATGCGTAAAGCCGGGATTCCGGTTGTGCCGGGCAGCGTAAGCGCGGTCAAAAATAAAGATGAAGCCATTAAGGTTGCCCAGTGGTTAAAATATCCGGTGATCATTAAGGCTACCGCGGGCGGAGGCGGTAAAGGGATGCGAGTATGCCACAATGACGTAAGTTTAGCTGGAGCTTTTTGTACCGCCCAGGCCGAGGCAGAAGCGGCTTTCGGCAAGGCGGAAGTTTATATAGAAAAATATTTTTCCCGGCCGCGGCATATAGAGTTTCAGATCTTAGCGGATAACTTTGGACATATTATCCATTTAGGGGAAAGGGATTGCACTGTGCAGCGTCGGCATCAAAAACTGATTGAAGAAGCGCCGTCGCCGTCTCTTGATACAAAATTACGCCGGCGGATGGGAGAGATTGCCGTAAAGGCCGCCAAGGCAGCCAACTATAATAACGTGGGGACAATAGAATTTCTCCTGGATGAAAATAATAACTTTTACTTTTTAGAGATGAATACCCGCATTCAGGTGGAACATGGAGTGACGGAAATGGTCACCGGGCTTGATTTGGTCAAAGAGCAGATCCGCATGGCCAGCGGGAAGAAACTGCGTCTGTCTCAAGACCAGGTAAAGATCAACGGCTGGGCTATGGAATGCCGGATCAACGCGGAAGACCCGGATAATAAATTCGCTCCTTTCCCAGGTAAGATAACCTTTTACAACCAGCCCGGAGGCCCGAAAGTACGGGTAGACAGCTGCGCGTACCAAAATTATGAAATTTTGCCTTATTACGATTCTTTGATTGCCAAATTGATTGTCCATGGCAAAAACCGCGCTGAAGCGATGCAAATTATGTCCCGGGCCCTGGAAGAATATATAGTGGAACCCATAAAAACAACTATTCCATTCTGTAAAGATGTATTTAGCGACGCCCGTTTTATCGAAAGCAGGATATATACGGATTTTGCCGAAATTTTACTTTCCGAAAGACAAAAAGAATAAAATAGAAATAATAAATATTACAATTCCATAAGGATTTTTTTATATACATTGGAGGGAGCAGACAGGCCTGCTCCGATAATTCAAAAGGGGGGAACAAATGCGGATACTGGGCACAGTGTTGATTTTTCTTTGTACCTTAACTTTTATCATCATCGGGGGTTTTTTAATTGCTTTCGCGCTGAATGTGCTGACCGTGCAAAATATAATTTGGCTTTTAGAGGTAATGTTCCATATCAAAAATATGCAGTTAATTACCGGGGGAATTGGATTCTTTCTGATATTTGCTAGTATCTTTATTGCTCAAATAACCCTGGGAAAAATACAACGGGAAAAAACCATTGCTTTTAATAATCCTGACGGCCAGGTCACTGTTTCCCTGTCGGCAATAGAAGAGTTTATCCGGCGCTTATCGTCAGTCTTACCGGAAGTAAAAGATCTGCGCAGCAATGTAATTGCCGGGAAAAAAGGCATTGATATTGACAGCCGGGTCAGCCTGTGGTCCGATGCCAATATACCACAGACTACAGAAAGTATTCAGGCTGTGATAAAAAGCCGCCTGCAGGAGATGCTGGGCATTGAGGAGGCCATTGTAGTGCGTGT
>JAZDEE010000122.1:0-9976 GCA_043809065.1 Candidatus Omnitrophota bacterium
CGTTTGAGACAATCCCCCGGCATAAATTTGTTCCGGGAAATATATTGGCCGTGCTTATGCGGATGAGCCTGTTCCTATTGGGAATGGCCAGACTATCTCTCAACCGTATATAGCGGCTTTAATGACGCAATGTTTAGCTCCGGCCAAAGATGCGGTGATTCTGGAGATTGGGACCGGCTCAGGGTATCAAACGGCTGTTTTAGCTATGCTTGCAGCCAGGGTTTACACTGTGGAAAGAGTGCCCGCGTTGGCCGAGAAGGCTTCTTATCGTTTTAAAGAATTAGGCTGCCATAACATCGGGCTAAAAACAGATGATGGAAATCTAGGCTGGCCGGAATATGCCCCTTTCGATGGTATCATGGTTACTGCCGCCTGTTCGGCTATTCCCCGGCCGTTGATAGAACAATTAAAGACAGACGGTAAATTGATTATTCCTCTGGGCAGTAAGTTTAGCCAGGTATTGACCGAAGTCATTAGACGTAAAAACAGTATCGAGACCAAACAAGTCTGTGGGTGTGTTTTTGTTCCTCTTATAGGGAACTATGGCTGGCCTTTAGAAAATGATTAAGCATTTTGTTTCTTCAATACAACATTTGAGGGGCAAAAAGTATTGGAATTTGTTTGTATTAGGTCCGTTGTTTATTTATCCTTTTACATTTTGTCCATTCCGGCTGCCGTATGTGTATTGTTTTATTTGTCCGCTTAAGTGTATCTGGTATCGTTTGCGCGGTATTGTTTTAGTATTCGCCGTAGGATTAAATATAAAAAACAATCTGTTTTGTGAACATTTATGTCCCTGGGGCGCTATTCAACGGCTTTTTTTTCGAATAACCCCGAAGTCTATTAATCTGCCGGGCATTTTGCGGTATTTAAAATATGTCAGTCTAATCTTATTTATTTTTATAATAGCAGCGACTAAAAATGCGGAAGTCCTTAGTTATAATTTTTTGGGAGCGCCGTTAAGCCGGATAGTGCTGGTAAAACTTAGAATCTTTTTATGGATAACTTTTCTTTCCAGCGCGGTAATGAGTATTGTGATTTACCGTCCATTTTGCCGTTATTTTTGTCCTGTTGCCGCGTTGAATAAAATTGTTTATTTTTTAACTCGTTGCGGGGCCGCGAACAATGACGTCTGATAAGTCGTTAACAACAGCCGTGTTAGTCTCGGCAGTTTTACATATATTGATTATTTGTCCGTTAGCTTACTTAAAATCCGTCAATAAGGAAGCGGTGTCTGCGGAGATAAAGGTTATCTATTTACCCAGGGAAGATACCTGTCCGTTTTCTCCTCCTATAGAAGCAAGCACGCATCCGAATCTCCCCAATACGGTAAAAGAAACGGCAAACACCATTACTCCTGTTGAAGCGCCGCCTGTGCCTGAGACAAAACAACCGCCAAGCCCTGAATCTAAGGAGCAAAACGCGAAAATAGAAATCCCTCCGGAAATATCCAAAGAAGACAAACAGTTATATGTGGATTATTATCAGACCATCCGGGAGCAAATTCGCAAATATGTGCTGAGAAACTATACTCATTATATCGATTGCGGAGAAGTATGTTTATTCTTTATCCTTTCTTCCGAGGGCGGCCTCAAGGAAATAAATGTATTGGATGCAAGGTCCAGCCAAGACATAAATCTCAGAGAAATTGCCAGAAGAAGTTTGCTTCAGGCCGCTCCTTTTTTACCTTTTCCTAACGGGTTGGAACAGCCCCAGTTATCTTTTAATGTAACCATTTCTTTTGAGACCGAGTAATCCGCGGGATGTATTCAATGTATCAGTTTACTGAACAACACATCTTTATTTTTTTGGTCCAGATTTTTCTTTTATTAGGCTCAGCAAGAGTATTGGGAGAGTTGTTTCGCCGATGGAAACAACCTGCCCTTACGGCCGAAATCCTGGTAGGAATCGTATTCGGACCGACTATTTTCGGCCGCCTGTTCCCGTCAATGCATGCCTTTATTTTTCCCGCGCATCCGTTTCAGCAGAATATGCTGGAGACAGTAATGTGGCTGGGATTGCTTTTCTTTTTACTGGAAACCGGGTTGAAAATGGATTTTTCCAGCGCTTGGCGGCACCGGGGAAATGCCTTCAAAATAGCCGTGACTGATATTATTGTTCCTATGGTTTTAGGGTTTTTGGTCTGTCTTTTTTTACCGGCTCAGTATCTGGCGCGTCCTGATCAGAGAGTACTCTTCGCTTTTTTTATGGCTACGGTTATGACTATTAGCGCTATGCCTATAACCATAAGGGCTTTAACCGACTTGGATCTGATTAAGACAGATTTAGGTTATCTGATCATGTCCGCTCTTTCCGTGAATGAAATAGTTGGCTGGGTGATTTTTACGCTTATAGTGGGCATTTTTACGCAGGTCAATGCAAGCATTTCCCAAGTATTTTTTTCTTTAAGCCTGATTATCGGCGTTGCTTTCATTTGTCTGACCGCGGGCAGGCGTTTGGCCGATTTTGCCATTTGCAAGATAAGAGAGCATAATATACCTGAACCGGGAGCATCGCTGACTTTCCTTTGTCTTTTAGGTTGTTTATGCGGGGCAATTCTTCAAAAAACCGGAATACATGCGTTGCTGGGTTTTTTTATTGCCGGTATTATGGCCGGTGAGGCTAAAGAGCTTCCCGCAAGGACCCGCCAGGTCATTTCGCAAATGGTATACGCAATATTTGTTCCTCTTTTCTTTACGGGGATAGGATTAAGGATTGATTTCTTTAGGAACTTTAATATTTTTCTGGTATTATTTGTTACCTTAATCGGTATTTTGGGAAAATTTACCGGGGCATGGATAGGCGTTTACGCGGCGCGGCTGCCCAAAACGAACAGACTTCCCGTGGCTATTGCCCATATTCCCGGCGGTTCTATGGAAATAGTAATGGGTATTGTAGCTTTGAGATATGGTTTTATTACCGAACCGGTATTCGAGGCCATTGTTTTTGGAGCGGTAGCTTCTGCGGTTGTTCTTGGTCCTTGGTTGAAATTTTCTCTGGAAAAGAGAAAAGAAGTGAGCGCTTTAGAATTTTTTTCTAAAAGCGAAATTATAGCCAGCCTCAAGGCGAATAACAGAGATGCCGCAATTCTGGAACTTTGTGCCGCGGCTTGTGAAAAACAAAACGTTCCCGATATGGATACGCTATACGCGGCTGTGTTGCAGCGTGAGAATATGATGGGTACGGCCATAGAAGAAGGGGTTGCTTTTCCTCACGCGCGGTTTGATATGCTGATAAAACCGGTAGTCGTCTTTGCCCGGTCGCACTCCGGTATTGAATGGGATTCGCCGGATGGAAAACCAACGCATTTTATAGTCCTGATATTAACTTCCAAAAGGAACGAAGAATCTCAACTGCAAATATTGAGAATTATTTCCCAGGTAATGCAGCAGGAAAAAAACAGGAATAGAATTATGCAGGCTGAAGACATATCCGGGCTCTGGGCGATTTTTCAGGAGGTATTTGTTCAAGAAAATATTTTAAAGAAATGAATAAAAAACGCCGCAAAATTTCAGTTGCTAATTATATATGAGGATGATATACTAACTTTTGTCGTAGATATTTTATGAGAAAGGAGACGGCTATGGCAGCGAAGAAAGGCGGGAGCGCCCAAAGAGTACAGGGAATCGGGCTAAAACTTATATTGGGGCTTATCCTTTTAGTCATAGGCACGTATTTTGCCTGGATTTGGAAAACAGACCTGCTGGCCTTGATTAGAGGGTTATTCAGCATCATAATGTTGGTTCTTGCCGTAATAGTATTAGCCATGGCTAAAGAATAAATGGCATAACAGTGTTTTGCAGCAAATAAAGGGGGTGAAGATATGTCCAGAGTGGAAATAAAAGGGAATGAACCCTTAGAAAGAGCGCTGAGAAGGTTTAAGCGGAAGATCGAAAGAGAAGGTATTCTCAAACAAATTAAGGCTCGTAAACATTATGAGAAACCGAGCGAACGTAAAAGAAGAAAAAGAAAAGGGAAAAGATAACAGCTTCATTAACCACGGAGAACTTGGTTTAAAACGCTATTCTCTGTGGTTTCTTATTTTTGCCGTTATAATTTGTTCCGGCCATGCTGTTGTCTCTGCGGAAGATTCCTTGGGGAAGACACACTATGAAGTCCTTGACAATGGAATGACTGTCTTCTTGAAAGAAAACAATAGAGCGCCTCTTGCGCACGTTTTTTTATGTGTTTTCAGCGGGAGCGCCCAGGAAGGGACTCTTGCCGGGCATGGGATAGCGCATTATATTGAACATATGCTGTTTAAGGGTACAACCCGCCGTCCGGCAGGAAAAATATTCCAAGAGGTAGAATCGTATGGCGGCAGAATCAATGGCTTTACCAGTTATGATTATACCGGGTTCACGATTACAGTGCCGGCAAAGTTTATTTATCCTGCCTTAGACATCCTCGCCGATATGGCTTCCAACGCTGTTTTCGACGAAAAAGAACTGGGAAAAGAAAGACAGGTCATTCTAAAAGAGATTAAGCTTGGGGAAGACAGTCCCGACAGGCGCATTTCCCGGCTGCTCTGGCAGACAGCTTTTTCAACTCACATATATAAATATCCCATTATCGGAGAACAACAACTATTTGAAAAACTGACCAGGGATAATTTGGTGAAGTTTTACCGGCAGAATTATGCGGCCAACAATATGGCCGTAGTTGTGGCCGGTAATATAGAGTTGCCGGCTGTGCGTGAGTATGTTAAAGAATTATACCAGCATATCCCGGCAAATCCGGCTTTAAATTTGGCATCTGTTTCTGAACCAAAACAAAGTCAGCGCCGCGAACAACAAATCCGGTTTACCACAGGCTTGACCTATCTTATGTTAGGCTATCATAGTGTAGCCTTGACCGATGAAGATTGCTTTGCGTTGGACGTATTAGCCTCAATATTGGGAGATGGGCGGAGTTCGCGTTTGTATGATTCCATTTGCAGTAAAAAGAAACAAGCATACAGTATAGAAACAACAAATTACACGCCTCGTTATCCGGGGCTGTTTATTATTTCCGCGCTGCTGGAAGAAAAAAATAAAGAGCCGGTAACTTCTTTGATTCTTGACCAGATAAGGCGGATTAAAAAAACGGGTGTCCTGGAAAATGATCTCGAAAGAGCGAAAAATAAGATTGCCAGCAGCATTATCTTTTACCAGCAGACATTAGAAGGACTGGCGCAAAATATTGCTTCCGATATAGCCTTGACCGCTGATCCGTTATATACGGAAAAGTATCTGGCCCAAATCAACCGGGTATCCGCTCAAGATGTCCAGAGAGCCGCGGAGAAGTATCTTACGGAAGAGAATCTTAGTATTGCCGCGTTAGTTCCCCGGAAAGGCGCCGATAGCGTAATTAAGACGGAGAATATCCAGCCTAAATCTATCCAGATGGGACGCGAACATTTAAGCGAAGATGCCTTATTGGACGCGGCTCTTCCGCCGGCTGCCGCCAAAGAAACTCTCAGCGTAAATTATACCGAAACACTCAAAATTAAGAAATACGTTTTAAATAACGGAATTACTCTTTTAGTGCAGGAAGATAAACAACTGCCTTTAGTTTCTATCAAAGCCGTATTTAAAGGCGGACTGCGGGTTGAGCAGGAATACAACAATGGTGTTTGTGATTTAACGGCTAAAATGCTGGAAAGAGGAGGCACCAGGACCAGGACTTCCGCGGAAATTGCCTGTATCGTAGATTCAAAAGGCGCGGAGCTTTCTTCTTTCAGCGGGAATAACAGTTTTGGTCTGTCGATAAACTTGTTGAGTAAAGATAAAAACGAGATGCTGGAGCTTCTGGCGGATCTCATTATGAATTCGTCTTTTCCGTCCGGGGAATTTAAAAAAGAAAGAAAGGAGAACCTGGCTGAACTGAAGACTGTCCAGGACGATATCTTTGCATACGGTACAAAGGCACTTAAAGAAAGTCTGTTTTTAAAACATCCTTACCGTTTTCTTTCCATAGGGAGCGAAAAGTCTCTAAAGAATCTTGCTCGCCGGGATTTAATAAATTTTTATCATCAATTTTGTGCAGGCACGAATCTGGTGCTGGCGGTGTTTGGCGATGTGGATGCCGAGGAGGTTTACCACGATGTCCAGAGGCTGTTTAGCGGGTTGCTTCCGGCGGAATTGCCCCCAGGTATTCCTGTTGAGGATAGCGGAGCAAATACCGCGCGGACGAATTTTATTCCTGTATCCAAAGAGCAAAGTTTGGTATTAATGGGGTTTAAGGGAACAACTGTAAACAGCGCGGATAGATTTCCCTTGGAAATCATTAGTCAGCTGCTTTCTCAGTCTTCCGGACGGTTATTTACGCAAATTAGAGAAAAGGCCGCCGCGGCCTATACGTTAGGATCTTATTCTGTACTGGGAATCGATCCCGGATACCTGGTTGTTTATGCGGCTACTACCGCGGAAAATGTCGAGCGGGTTAAGACGGAGCTCACCAATCAGCTGAATTCACTTAAAGAGACGCTGATTGCACCGGAAGAACTGGAACAAGCTAAGACGGTAATTTTAGGGGAAAGACTAATGGATCGCCAGACTAATTCTGCCTGCGCGATGGAATCTGCTTTAGATGAGTTATATGGGTTGGGATACGACCATTATGCCAAATACGAAGACAAAATCCGCGGTGTTACGTCCGAGGATATTGCCCGGGCGGCGAAGAAGTATTTTGATTTTAGTAACTATTCCTTAGTTGTGGCAGGGCCTGAATGATGTTTGCGCTTTCTACTTCCTGGAATGCCGGGCAGTATTCCGCTGCCAGGAATATAATAGAAGAAATTAAAGCGATTGGTTTTCATTGTGTAGAACTTAATTTCAGCCTTTCTGCCGCGCTAGTTGAAGAAATGATTTCCCTGTCGGCGCGAAATCAGATTAAAGTAGTATCGCTGCACAATTTTTGTCCGATTCCTGATGGCATTTCCCGCCGCGCAGCAACACCCGACATATTTTCACTTTCCGCGCTGGATAATGATGAAAGAAAGCAGGCGCTTTATTATACTAAAAGAACTATAGACACAGCCTCGATTCTGCAAGCTCAGGCGGTAGTGCTTCATTTAGGAAAGGTGCAGAACACGGTAGAAAAGATCCGGGAATTAGGCGGATTATATCTGGACAGTAAAGCGGCGCGTCCTTCCGGTAACAGGAAGAATTATGAGCAGTTGAAATCCCGGATGCTCAAAGACCGCCGGGATAAAGCCGCCCCGTGTTTTGAACAAACCCTAAAAAGCCTGGAAGAACTATGCAGTTACGCGCGAGAGAAAAAAATAAGTTTAGGAATAGAAAACCGATATTACTTCAATGAAATCCCTTCGATTGAGGAAATGGGGCAGATAGTAAAAAGTTTCCCCGGTTCGCCGCTTTTTTACTGGCATGATACGGGACATGCGCAAATATATGAAAATTTAGGTTTTTTTAAGCATAAAGAACTTTTGGATAATTTTGGTTCGCGTCTCCTGGGTGTTCATTTACACGATGTGGATAAAATGGATGACCACCGGGCGCCTTTACAAGGCTCTTTCGATTTTTCTTTGTTAAAACCTTATGTAAAGAAGGAAACCCTGAAGGTTTTAGAGCCGCATCAGCCGGCTACAGCCGAAGAAATTATGTCGGGATGGAATTATCTTCGGCAGTTATTGGGTGATTGAAAATAGTAACCAGAAACCAGAGTACAGTAACCAGAAACCAGAGTACAGTAACCAGAATAGAAAGAATAAAAACCAGATGATACGAGGAACTATCCGTATGATTGATGGTCTAACCGATTCTCATACTCTGGTTTCTGTACTCTGGTTTCTGTAATCTGGTTTCTGGTTTCTCTTTATAATGTCACAGTGCAATAGACAATAGAATAGAGAGGATATAAACAAATATGATTCGTCAGCCGAAAGCGGCGGGGACGTTTTATCCGGCAGAAGAAACGCAGTTGAGAAAGCAGCTGCGAGAACTGATCAAAGAGTCGCCAAAGAAAGAAAGCGCCGTGGGAATAGTTTCTCCTCACGCGGGATATGTTTTTTCCGGCCGGATTGCCGGGCGCTGTTTTGCTCAGGTGAATTTAACCAAAACGGTAATTGTTTTGGGCCCCAATCATACCGGGCTGGGAGCGCCTTTCAGCATTATGGCCGAAGATGCCCAATGGCAGATGCCTCTGGGGATTGTTCCGGTTGACTGCCATTTAGTTCAACAAATACTTGCCGGGTCAAAACACTTAAAAAATGATTCTCAGGCGCATCTTTATGAGCATTCTATCGAGGTGCAGCTGCCTTTTTTGCAATACATCCTGCCGCGGGTCCAAATAGTACCGATTATCCTGGCGCACGCGGACTTTGATACTTATGATGAGATTGGGGAAAGTATAGCCGAGGCCGTGGAAAAGAATGGACGGAAATGTTTAATTATCGCCAGCAGCGATATGAGTCATTACGAACCGGAGGAACAAGCCAGGGCTAAAGATAAGACGGCTATTGAGGCAATACTTAATCTGGATGCCCGGGAATTATTACAGAGGATAGATAAATCGCATATCAGTATGTGCGGATACGGCGCGGTCGCGGTAATGCTTTCGGCGGCTAAAAGACTAAAAGCTTGCCGCGCCCGTCTTTTACAATATCAAACCAGCGGAGATGTTACGGGGGATTATTCTTCTGTGGTAGGTTACGCGGGAATCTTAGTGCAATGATAAAAAAAGAGAGTTTTTTTATTATCCGGATTTTGGTCAGTCTCGCGTTAATTATGCTCTTATTGTGGCTGGCCAGGGATAACTTTACCAAAATCCTGCGCGCGCTTAGTTCAGTTAATATATATGTATTTGCCGCGGCTTTCTTTATATTTTTGCTCAGCATCGTATTTTTATCCTGGAGGCTCAAGGTTATTCTTTTTGCCCAGAATTGCCTGGTTAGTTTCCGGGACTTGTTTTCCTTGACTATGATTGCCTACTTTTTTACTAATTTTATGCCTACTTCCGTGGGCGGGGATCTAATCAAGGGATATTATATAGCCAAAAAAATAAAGGCTAAGCTGAACTCTTATGCTTCAGTAATTATGGACCGGGTTATCGGGATGTTTTCTTTATTGTTCCTTTCTTCCTCGGCATTATTTTTTATGGGAAGGGATTCCCAGCACGATTTTATCGTCTGGGCCGATATTATATTATTTTTAGGGTGTACCGTTGTTATGGTTATCTTAATACACCGCGGGCTGGCTAAAAAGATTATTTCCGGGCTGGGAATTTCCCGCTTGCTTCAACGTTTCAAGTTTGACGCGGCGGTAAAAAAAATGTATATGGCGATAAGTGTTTATCAAAACCAAAAAGGAAGACTACTGCAGATGTTTTTCATTTCCCTGATCGCTCAATTGGTCAGCTTTGTTACTGTGTATTTGTTGGCTGAGAGTTTTTCAGTGCATGTTCCCATTGAAAAGGTGGTCTTAGCTATGCCTTTGATTGCCGTGTTATGCATGCTGCCTATAACTATGAACGGTTTAGGATTACGGGAATGGGGTTTTATATTCTTTTTTAGCCCGGGGATAGGCAATACGGCGGCATTCTCGCTTTCTTTGTTATATCTGGGGGTATCCCTGTTAACCAGTATCGTCGGAGGCGTCATATATTTATTTTGGAGGTAATGCACTGTCCCATTAATTTCTATAATTTAAAATCCGAAATCCGAATATCGAAATACGAAACAATGTTTAAATTCTCAAAATACAAATGCCCCAAACATATACCTAAAGAATATTGTTTTGAACATTTGAGCATTGGAGAATTCGGATTTGTTTCGAATTTCGGATTTCGTGCTTCGAATTTAACAATAATTTATGTTACAATGCAGTAATATGATAGATGAAAAATTATTGCAAATTTTAGCCTGTCCGGCCTGCAAGGCGCCTGTCCAGTTAAAAGACGGGAAAATATGTTGTGTCCAATGCAAGCGTAAATATCCCCTGCGCGGCGATATCCCTGTGATGCTGCTGGAAGAAGC
>JAZDEE010000123.1:0-2927 GCA_043809065.1 Candidatus Omnitrophota bacterium
ATTTTTTCTTTCATTATATTGTGTCTAACACTTAATATACGACATTCCAGTTTTCTCAACCACGATTTTTAAAACACCTATAAAACAGGTCTTTTTCTTGCAAAAACACATCAAAAAGCCCTAAGGGAACGTACCCCATGATTATGATTCGTTTGTATTGGCGCACTGCTGCATAAATAACTTTGCGCCGCTGCCGAAGTCTTTCGGCCCGTTCGGGGAACGGGCCCTACAACTAAACGAACAACGGACAAACGGATGTAACGGTTTAACGGACTAACGGCATACTACAATTTATGCCGCAGTATATCAGACAGCATCTGTTTTCAACTGGTCGTTACCTCAAACCCCGCCCCGATTTTCGCACGTTTGAGAATCACATCTCCTAATTTGCAGCCCAAATATCCGGCCAGCACCGGACACTTCGCTTTCAACAAAAAGAAGATCGGCCGCCGCTCGCCGCACAGGGCCTCGAAATTACCCTGGCCTTTACTAATAATCAATTCCGCTTTACGGTAAAGGGCGAGAAAATCCCGGGAACAAAAACGCAGGATTGTTCCCGGCGCGTCACAGCCGGAAGAAATAATCCGCGCGCTCTGCTGGATGCCGCAAAAGAGGGCATCTTCTTTTAAGGCATCGTTGATAATGGGGGCGCCTTTGACCACGAAAGTTACTTCTTTATGCCGCAGACACAGCTCCTCAATCAAAACGCGGTCAAAGACTATTTCCCCGGCGTTATCTCCAATATAAAGAATCTTTTTCGTCTTGTCCAGCGCCTGCCTAAAGGCATTGTATTCAAATATACCTTTGTTTTCTCCGCGGATAGTCCGGCGTTCCCGGGCAAAAATCCGCTCTAACTCTTTCTCCAGTTCTAAGGCGCCGTTTACTCCGTAGTCAATAATATTGCCGGCGATAGCCAATTCTACCGCGGTGAGCAGTCTGTCCCGCGAGGCGGTTACCTTTTCTTTCAGGTGAGGATAGAGCGCCAAGGCCAGCCGATTGCTTTTCTCCTTGATTTGCTTAAAGGGGTCGTCCTGCCCGGTTATCTTGCGCACCAGGGCATAGAGTGTCCGGCCCATTTCGGAAGGGCATAAGGAAAAATCAAACTCGCGGATCTCCTGAACAAGCAAACGCAGGATTTTCTTCTTAACAGTATCTCTTGCCCCGGCAAAACCGGCCGCGTCATAGGCTTGTTTGAAAAAACAGGGCACACATTCCCGGACCGTTTTCACCTTCAGCCCCTTCTCTTTTTTATATCGCCGATACGCGCGGAAGTGTCTTTTTTCTTTCGCGGAAGCGCGTCGTAACAGGCTCGGACATTTATCCCCTGGAAATATTGCTTGATCACGGCTATTTCCTGCGGGGTAAGCGGTTTAACTTGCGCGGCCCTGGTGGGCGTATTGATTTGCGCCTC
Source organism: Candidatus Omnitrophota bacterium (assembly GCA_043809065.1). Lineage (GTDB taxonomy): Bacteria > Omnitrophota > Gorgyraeia > JAFGHF01 > JAZDEE01 > JAZDEE01. Next base: position 1,412 of record JAZDEE010000123.1, read on the forward strand.
GTCCGGACCAATCTCCCGGACTAATTTCGCCAGTTGCTCTGCCTCATCCTTATTCTCAGTCATGAACATTAACTGCAAGGCCAGCCAGCCCGGATATTCCTTTCGGAAATGCCGGATATTTTCCCAAATATCCGCAAAATGTATTTGGGAAGCAGGGCAATTAATTAATGTCAGTGTCTTTTGTGATCCGGCATCCAATTTCAGCGCCACCAAATCCGCCGCGCAAAGTTCCTCACGCACATCTTTGCGGAACAAAAGCGAGGCATTGGTCAATACGGCCACGGGTTCCAACCGTATCTTTTTTACCGCTTTGATGGTTTCCCCTAAATTCAAGGCCAGCGTGGGTTCACCTTTTCCCGAAAAAGTAATATAATCCGGCTTTAGTTCCGGAAGGCTGTTTATCTCGGCCAAGATTTTTTCGGTAGGGACATAGACCTTTCTTTCCGGAAAAACCGCCTTTTTCCGCCCAACCTGGCAATAGATACAATCAAAAGTGCAAATCTTCTCTTGGCCGGAAAGCAAATCTATACCTAAAGAACTGCCTAATCTCCAGGAAGATACCGGCCCGTAGATATACTGGAATTTTGTTTTTTCCATATTCCTAACCTTTTTATTTCCCGGCGTTTTTTATAAGCATCTTTACTCTGCCGGAAGAGCTCGTTAACAATCTTTATGGTTAAACGGGGATGAAAGATAACCAAATAAGCCCAAAGTTTTATTTCATAGCCGATTATCCAGGGCAGATTGATTAAAACATCCTTTAAACAATCATTTTTCAATATAGTCATATAGCGGTTTTTTACCAGCCGCGTTTTTAATTCCGGCGGCAAATAAGTAAAATCGTACCGCTTTAAGATATTTAAGCGGGGCTGACCGGTCTTGGCTGTCCCTCCTCTATGGTGGTAGGCTATGCCTTGAGGATTATAAAAACCCCGCCAGCCCAGCGAATTGGCCCGCCAGGCGATATCCAAGTCTTCATAAAACATCCCGTAACTTTCATCAAAGTATTGGCCGTTTACCCAGATATCCTCCAGCATCCGGCGTTTGTAGAGGGGGGCCACTCCGCCGGCGCTAAAGACATAGCCGGGCTGATTATAAAGTCCGCGATCCCGTTGTTTATATCCTCTCTCCACGGGTTTGCGCGCCCGGCCCAGTATCTGCCCGGCCGAATCCAGCGTTGTTTTATCCATCAGAAGAATCTTTCCGCAGACCATCCCTATTTTTCGATCAATCCCCGCCGACTCCGCCAGTTTTTGCACAAAGTCCTTTTCTAACACCACATCATTGTTTAAACAAATTATATAATCCCCCTGAGCAGCCCCGATTCCCTGGTTCTGCGCCCGGCAATAAAGCGCGTTACTTCTATTGCTAATCAGCTTAACCCGCCCAAACCTTTCTTTGAGCATATCCAAAGAACCATCCTCAGAGCCGTTATCAACAACAATGATTTCCACCGGCCGGTATGTCTGCGCCAGCAGAGATTCCAGGCAGTTTTTGAGATATGTCTTTTTATTCC
>JAZDEE010000124.1:0-2463 GCA_043809065.1 Candidatus Omnitrophota bacterium
CAGCCCAGGACATCGAAAAGATTATCTTTGAATTAAAGGTGGGTGAGTTTAGCGGCATAGTAGAGACGCCCGCGGGTTTGCGCATTTTTATGGCCGAGGCCAAAAGGCCGCAAAGACAGCTGGGATTTCCGGAGGCGCAGGCCGCCATCAAGGAAAAATTATATAGAGAAAAATTTGCCCAGGCCTTTGATGAATGGATAAAGAAATTGAAGAAGAATGCCGATATCTCGGTGAGAGAAAAACAGGATGAGTAACTAAAAATCAGAAACCAGAAACCAGAAACCAGAAACCAGAAACCAGAGAAGAAGTAAGAATAGAGAATATAGATGCCGGAGAAATTAATAGATTTCTGTACTCTGGTTTCTGTTCTCTGTTCTCTGGTTTTTCTGGTTACTGTACTCTGGTTTCTGGTTACTGTACTCTGGTTTCTGGTTACTCATTTAACGTATCTGCCCGAACAGGAGGCTTAAGTGAGCAAAAAATTAACCTGTGTGATCACGATAGGCGACCCGGCGGGCATCGGCCCGGAAGTAACGATTAAGGCCTTAAGCCAAAACAAGGTGAGTTCCCGGGCGCGTTTCATTGTTGTGGGCAGCGCGGAGGTATTGGAGAAGACTGCGCGAAAAATTCATCTTTCTTTACCGGAAGAGGTTCCCATAGTCAACACGGGAGGCTCCGGCGGACTTATTTTGGGCCGGGCGAGCACACTTTCCGGGAAGCTTTCTTTAGAATATATACAGACTGCCTTGGCATTAATTAGAGAGAAGCAAGCTGATGTGTTAGTTACCGCGCCGGTGAATAAACAGGCCATCAATCAGGCCTTACTTGAGTCAGGTCAAGACAGGCGGAGTTCCGGGGTCCTTTTTAGCGGACATACTGAATACTTAGCCGAATCTTTTCAAGTGAGAAATTTCGCGATGATGCTTTCCGCCGGCCGGCTGAGAGTGGTATTGGTGACCAGACATATTGCCTTAAAAGATGTGCCGGGCAGTTTGACGCGAGAAAATATTTATCAGACCTTGAGTTTATCGGCAGCTGCTTTACGGGAATCCTTTGGAATCCGCCATCCGCGCATAGCTGTTTGCGCTTTAAATCCGCACGCCGGTGAAGAAGGGCTCCTGGGCAGTGAAGAGGCGGAGATTATTCTCCCCGCGGTTAAGCAAGCGCAAGGTTTGGCGGATATCCAGGGGCCGCTGCCCGCGGATACACTTTTTTATCTGGCCCGGCAGGGTAAATTTGACGCGGTTATATGTATGTATCATGACCAGGGGTTAATCCCGCTGAAGACCTTTTCTTTTCATAAAGGAGTAAATATTACCCTGGGGCTTCCTTTTACGCGCACTTCTCCCGACCACGGGACGGCGTATAATATATCCGGCAGAAATCAGGCTAATCCTTCTTCGATGATAGAAGCGATTAAAACAGGAATAGAGATTGGGCACAGAAAAAACAGATTACTATTGCATTGTGACATTAGAAAACAGTAGAGACGCAAAATTTTGCGTCTCTACAAAAAAATATTGAAAAGACGGAAATGCTTTTAGCCATAGATATAGGAAATACTAATATAAAGCTGGCAGTTTTTAAGGATAAAAAGATACTGCATATCTGGAGATTAGACAGTAATAAGCAGGCAGATACGCAGGAATATACCGGACTTTTGCGCCGGTCTTTTACCCGCGAGGGGATTAAGCCCGCTGCTATCAAAGAAATCGTCATCTGTAGTGTTGTCCCCGGTCTTACGGATATCTTGGCCCGAGCGCTGGACTCACTGTTGGGAAAAAAGCCGTTGGTTTTAGGGAAGGATATCATTGTCCCCTTAAAAAATCTTTATAAAAAACCGGAACAGGTAGGCCAGGATAGATTAGTCAGCGCCTTCGCGGCATATAAGAAATATGGCGCTCCGTTGATCTTGGTGGATTTTGGCACAGCGCTCACTTTCGATGTGGTTTCCCGGCAGGGAGAATATTTAGGCGGGGTAATTGTGCCGGGCATAGAAGTATCTTTAAATGCTTTAATGCGGAATGCCGCTTTGCTTCCTAAAAAAATACAGTTGACTAAAATAGGCAGTCTGCTGGGGCGGGATACTGTTTCCAGTATGCAAAGCGGCATAGTTTATGGATATGCCGCTTTAGTAGACGGGATATTACAACGGTTAAGAAAGGATTTTAAAACCAGGCCGCGGGTCATCGCTACCGGCGGCGCTGTCCAGCTAATAGCGCCCTATTGTAATCTTATCGATAGCATAGACACTAATCTGACCTTAGAAGGGATACTCATAACATACGAAAATGCGCTAAAACAAGAGAAAAAGGAAGAAAAAGATTAGCAAGCTGGTCAAAATTTCCATTTCTTTGTCTATAGCACTGTCTAATTGTTCATAAACTCTCCAAATAAAGCTTGATTTTTAAAAGATTATCAGGTAAAATTAGCACTCCTATTGCAAGAGTGCTAAATATTGAA
>JAZDEE010000125.1:0-2615 GCA_043809065.1 Candidatus Omnitrophota bacterium
CTGGATGTCGGCTGGGCGTCGCAGGTAAAATTTAGTTTCAGTTTGCGCAGGCCGGCTTCGTCACCGCGGGTGGGCATATGCGTCATATGCATTTCGCAATTTCGCAGGTCTTTCAGCGCCTTGACCGCCGCTTCCGCCGCGGGATTGGCAGAGGCGCTAATCGACAAGGCCACCAGCGTCTCTTCCAAATCCAAACTCTCGGTTTCGGCCCCCAGGATTTCTTTTTTTAAATGAGCAATGTTACTGATTACATTAGGCGGTAAAAGATGGATATTATCCGGAAGCCCGGCGATATTCTTCACCGCGTTGATTATCGCGGCGGAGGCGGCATGCATTAAAGGAGAGTTTTTACCGCTGACAATATTGCCCGCGGGCAATTCTATGGCCGCCCCGCAAAAAACGCCCTCGTTGCCTTTGTTGGTCTCCCGCGCCTCTTGAGCCGCTTTTCTCGCCGGCAAAACACAGGCGCGGTGTTCCTCCTCAACCCCCACTTCCCGCATTAACGCCTTGGCCCTTTCCACTGTCTCTTTGCTTTCGACACCTAACATAAATTCCCAGTGATAGCGGAAGAACCGGCGGATAATCTCCTGTCTGGCCGCTTCTTGTACTGCCGCATCATCAATTATCCCCCATCCCGCGCGGTTTACCCCCATATCAGTGGGAGAATTATACATCAGCATACTTTTCCCTTTCCCGATAATCCTTTCCAGGATATTTTTCAGGATAGGGAAGGCCGCGACATCCCGGTTGTAATTGACCGCTTCTTTATTGTAGGTCTGTAAATGCAGTGGATCAACCAGATTATAGTCGCGTAAGTCCGCGGTAGCCGCTTCATAAGCTATGTTTACCGGATGTTTTAAAGGAATGTTCCAAATAGGAAAGGTTTCAAACTTGGCATAGCCGGAACTTATCCCTTGCTGATGGTCGTGATAAAGCTGGGAAAGACAGGCAGCCAGTTTGCCGCTGCCCGGCCCCGGAGCGGTAACTACCACTATGGGCCGTTTGGTTTCGATATAATCATTGCGGCCATAGCCTTTTTCGCTGACAATCTGATCAATATCCGCGGGATACCCTTCGATTTCATAATGGAAATATACCGTAATCTCTTTTCTTTCCAATCTGTTTTTAAATTTTACCGCCAGAGGCTCATTCTTAAAACGGGTAATCACCACCTTGCTGACATCCAGGCCCCAATCTTTTAAATCGTCTATGGTTTTCAGGCAGGCCATATCGTAGGTCATTCCAAAATCGCCGCGCAGCCGGCCGGCCTCGATATCTTTGGCATAAATACAAATAATAATCTCTACTTTGTCTCTCAGCCCCTGCAAAAGCTTTATTTTTACCGCCGGGTCATACCCGGGAAGCACCCGCGCGGCGTGATAATCAAAAAGCAGTTTCCCGCCAAACTCTAGATAAAGCTTGTGGTCAAACTGAGACACCCTTTCTAAAATCGCTTTGGTCTGTTCAGCGAGATATTTTTCGTTGTCAAAACCTATCTTCTTCATTGTTACTCCGGTATAAATTATCGGGGCAGGCAGGCCTGCCCCCTACAAGATGTATAATTCCTATGGCATTTAATTATAACAGAAGATATTTATTACCTCAAGGCCATCGTGATAAATAAAGGCACCGTGAGAATACTAAATAAGGTAGTGAAAAATACCCCGCTGGCAGCCAAGGCTGTATCTCCGCCAAACTTTCCGGTTAATATAGGAGTGGTAGAGGCCGAAGGCATTGCCGCTTGAAGCACAATAAGCACGCGCAGCATCTGCGGCAAGTGCCCCACTCTATTCACTATAAAAAGCGCCATTAAAGGCATAACCACCAGACGAAAAATAACCAGCGCGGATACGGCGCTAAAAGCAAACCGCTGTTTTTTATCTTTATGCGCTAAGATTGCACCCACCACAATCAGCGCTAACGGAATGGACGCCTTGCCAATCGAGTCCGCCGCCTGCAAAATAAAATCGGGAATTCGCAGCGAACATACTCCCGCCGTAATTCCCAGCGCCAGCCCCAAGGTAGCGCTATTCGCTAAATTTTTGAACATCCCTTTGGCCGATATGCCCGCGCCGCCCAAAATAGCTATCCCTAATGTCCAATATAAAAGGGAAATCCCTAAATTAAACATAAACACCATAACCAGCCCTTGCTGGCCAAACAAAGAAAAGACCAGCGGGATGGCTAAAAATCCGTAATTGGGAAAAGTGCAGAGAAACACAAAGGTCTTACGTTCATCGTTATTCAGATGGAGAAACGGCGCAATCATCCGGCTCGAGAAAAACGCCGCCAAAATCATCCCTGCCGCCAACAACGGAAGTTGGGCAATCGAAACAAAAAGAGCAGGCGAAAGCGTGGTAGAGAGCGTATAAAAATAAAGAAATGGCAGGGTTAGTTCCAGAGCCACCCGGCAAAGACCGTCGGTAGAATCTTTGGTCAGCACCCCCCGCCAACGGGCCGCTGTGCCGACCAGAATAACCAGAAAGATGGCCGCAATACGGGAAAAAATACTGGAAAACATAATGTTTCCCTTTCTATATTTTATAGAGACAGTGTCTCGGAAAAAATGGATACCGTCTCTATTACTATAAAACAAATACGAATATGCGTCAAGA
>JAZDEE010000126.1:0-13807 GCA_043809065.1 Candidatus Omnitrophota bacterium
CATTATTTATCCGCGGGGGCGATGGTGGATGCCTGCGGTTTAAAGGGCCGGCGTTTTGGCGGCGCGGAAATTTCTCCCAAACACGGCAATTTTATTATTAACCGGGATAACGCTCGGGCAAGTGATGTTTTGCAGTTAATAGATTTGATTCAGCGGGAAGTAAAAAACAAATTTAAAGTATGGTTGGAGCCGGAAATAAAGATGATTTTTGATAGTGTCAAAAGTTGTATGAAAAGAGAGGGAAATACCAAATAACAAATTCCAAATTCCAAATTACAAATAATAACCAATGACCACAAATTCCAATGACCGAAACAAAAAATACGATTTAGAAAAAACTTATTAAAAAAGAATGTTAGAAAAGAAGGGTTAAGCCTTAAAAACGAAGCAGAAGAATTAAAGAAGATATTTTCGTCTTAGTTTTGGTCATTTGGTAATTGGAGTTTATTTGGAATTTGGTGCTTGGCGCTTGGAATTTTTGACAATACGCTATTTTTGAGGGGGGGATTATTAAGATGGAGGAGGGATTAGGCCGTATTGGGGTGTTAATGGGCGGGCCTTCCAGTGAACGGGAGATTTCACTTAAATCCGGCCGGGCGGTTTATCAGGCGCTTAAGGAGCAGGGGCTGGATGTTGTGCCCCTGGAGATATACACTGACGCGGAAGAAAAAATAAAAGAGGCGGATATTGCCGCGGCTTTTATTGCCTTACACGGCAAATTTGGCGAGGACGGCAGAGTCCAAAAAATCTTGCAGGATTTGGACATTCCTTATACCGGCTCAGGCGTTATAGCGAGTTTTCTTTGTTTTGATAAGGTTGCATCCCGTCGGGTTCTTAAACATTGTAATATAACTGTGCCTAAATACGAAGTGTTGCAGCAGGCCTCCTGGAAGAAGCGGATAGAAGAAATAAGTTTAAACTTTCCGGTAGTAGTAAAACCTTCTAATCAAGGGTCGAGTGTAGGGATAACTTTCGTGAATGAAAGTTCCGCGCTGCCCGCCGCGGTAGAATATGCTTTTAATTACGATGATACGGCGCTTATTGATGAATATATAAATGGGCGGGAGATTACAGTCGGCATATTGGACGATGCCCCTTTGCCTGTAGTAGAGATAGTGCCCAAAAATAAATTTTTTGATTTTCAGGCAAAATATGAAAAAGGGAAAACCGAATATATAGTTCCGGCTCGTTTATCGGCCCGGACTGCGCAGCGGGCACAAAACATCGGTCTTTTAGCGCACAGGGGTTTGGGATGCCACAGTTTTTCCCGCGTGGATATGATTTTAGCGGATGAACATCCGGTGGTTTTGGAGGTGAACAGTATCCCCGGGCTTACGGCTACCAGTCTTTTGCCTATGGCTGCCCAGGCCGAGGGGATAGATTTTGGCCGGCTTTGCGGGAGAATCCTGCAATCAGCTTTCTGTCGGAGAGACGAATTGACCCAAAGCTATGTCTAAAGAAAATAATGAACCGAAAAGAAAAAGAATATTTTTATTTACTATTAGTTTACTGCTGATGATTATCAGCGTTGTAACCGTAAAGATATTTCTTTTATTACTGCCCGCGCTGGAGATTAAGAGAGTTTTTGTCGTTGACAGCGCGGGCCGGATGTTGCCTGAGGCGGGGCGCGTGTTTACCTTAGGGGAAGATAAAAATTTATTCAACTTAGACATCAAAAAGGTTGCAGCCCGGATTCAGTCGGCGCATCCGGAATTTATTTCTGTTTTTGTGCGCCGGGATTTCCCGGAAACTCTGATCATTATAATAAAGAAAAGAGAGCCGGTAGCCGTAGTGAATGTAGAGCGGACTTATCTGGTAGACGAGGAAGGATTTATTTTGCCTTTTGACTCCAGGTATGCCGATTTAGTCCAGATTGTCGACTATCCGCAAAAAATACAGCTTTATGCCAAGCACCGTTCTATAAAACTGCAGAAGGCGCTCAGTCTTATTAAAGAACTGAAACAAACAGAAATTTCTTCCCGATACAATATTGCCAAAATTGATTTAAGAAGATATGGTTCTGTGGATTTCTATTGTAGTAACGGCATCAAAGTTAAGATGGGGCAGGATAGCTTTAAACACCGAGTTGCTCTGTTGGATGGAATCCTGTCTCAGATTGGGCAGGACAACGCTGTTCCCAAATACATAGATATGCGTTTTGACAATCCTATAATAAAGATGGAATAGGCGAGGGTTGCCGGATTGAAAGAAAGATTTATTTGCGGGCTGGATGTGGGGACAGCGAAGCTTTGCGCTGTCTTAGGCATGCTTAATTCCGCGGGGAAGCTGGATGTCCTGGCCGCCTGTATGCTGCCTGCTTACGGGATAGACGCCGGCAAGATAAAGGACAGCGCCAAATTATGTTCTTGCATCAGAGAGATTTGTTCCCGGTTAAGTAAGATGAGTGGCAAAAAAATCAAGAAGGTTTGTGTAAATATAGACAGTATGGATTTAAAAGTAAAAGCCTGCCGGACAAATTTGTCTTTTGACCGGCGTGTACGGATAACCCGCGGCCGGATTGATAAATTACTTAGCGCTTGTTTTACTGCTCATAATTCTCCAAATAGAAAAATTATCCACAGCTTCTTCAACAATTTCATATTAGATGGGGAAACAGAGAGCGAGTATCCGGCGGGGCTTTTGGCCGGTGAATTAGCCGCGGACATTGTGTTGGTAAGTGAGAGTATTCCCACAGTAGATAGTTTGATCGAATGTGTAACCACGGCTGGATTGGCGCTTGCGGGATTACTCCCTTCTTCCTGTGCGCAGGCTTTAAGTTTGCTTAAAGACGGCCAGGAAAGGAAAAGTTGTGTGCTTGTTGATGTGGGGGCTGCGCTGATCAAAGCGGCTTTCTTAAAAGGAAACGCGGTCAGGGATATTGCTATTTTACCCGGGGGCGCAGGAAACATTACCCGGGATATTGCCGCGAAGCTGAACGTGTCTTGGGAAAACGCGGAAAGATTAAAGATCGAATATGGATGCGCTTTGGCCGGGCAGAAGGCCCCGGGCGATAAAATAATTGTCAAAAATAATCCGGCCAATAGAATTATATCTTCGCAGGAATTAAATGCGGTGATTTCCGCCCGGGTGGATGGCCTTTTACGTGAACTTAAAGACTGTCTGTTAAATTCGCAATATAAGGATGAGGATGCGGACTCTTTCATTTTCACCGGAGGAGGGGCTGTCCAGGAGGGATTTCTGGAGCGGGCGGAACAGATTTTAGGACGGAATGTCCGATTAGGGATTCTATCCGCTGTTCAAAAGCGCCAAATACAGACGCAAAGCGCCTTTTATTCTACCAGTATCGGACTGGCCCAGTATGGTTTAACGTCTAAGAATAATAGAACGTTTCCGCGGGAAATAAAGTTTGGCTGTTTGCAGGGCCTGGTTAAAAACGCGGAAGGTTTATACCGGGAATATTTTTAACCCGATATCCGCAGGGGCGGGCCTTGCTTGTGCCCGAAGGGTGCGTCCGCCCAAATTAAATTTATGAAAAGAAAAAAGATAGTTCGTGCGATAGTCCTGGCCGGCGGATATTCCCGCAGGATGAAGATGGATGTTCCTAAACAGGTGCTGAATATTGCGGGCAGGCCGCTTCTTGCTTATACCTTGGATGTGTTTGAACAGACTAAGGAGATTGACAGTATTATATTGGTCAGTCATAAAAAGATTATTTCCCGGTGTCAAAGTTTGATTGCCGAATACGGGTTTAAAAAGGTTGAGCAGATTTGTCCGGGCGGCAGAACCCGTCAGGAGTCGGTATTTAATGCCCTCAAAGAAATAAAACCATGCACTTATGTGCTGGTACATGATGGAGTAAGGCCGCTCTTGACCGAAAAGATTATTCTCGATATAATCAAGGCGGTAAAGAGATTCAAAGCGGCAAGCTGCGCGATTAAAGCGACGGATACTATTGTAGAGGCAAAAAGCGGGATGCTGAACGCAGTGCTTTCCCGGGACAAACTTTGGCAGATACAGACGCCTCAGGCCTTTAGGTTTGATTTGCTGCTGCGGGCGCATAATCAAGCCAGGGAGAGAAAGATTAAGGATGCCAGTGATGACGCGCAGCTTATGCTGGCGCTGAGGAGAAAGGTTAAATTAGTTACGGCCAGCCCCGGAAATATAAAAGTTACTACGCCGGCGGATTTATCCCTGTTAAAAGGATTGATGCAAGCGCGATGAAGGGTGTTACTGTAGGACTGCTTAGTTTAGGTTGTGCCAGAAATTTAGTTGACTCGGAGGTAATATTAGGGTACTTAAAAACGGCCGGTTTTACTATTCTTGAATCTGTTGAGAAAGTGGATGTGGCTGTTGTCAATACCTGTGGTTTTATCCGCGAAGCGGAAGAGGAATCGGTTGACATTATCCTCAAACTAGGACAGCTTAAAAAACAAGGGGAAGTAAAGAAAATTATAGTTTACGGGTGTCTGGCCCAAAGATACAAAAGCCGGTTAAAAGAAGCCTTTCCGGATATAGATGCCTTTATAGGCACAGGAAACCCGGATAAAGTTGTCACGGTTATAAAACAATTGTGGTTGCCTGCAGCGCAAGTTGTTTGCAGTTTTAGCCGGCCGCGATTTTTATATTCACATCTGAATTCCCGCCTGAAGCTTACTCCCGGGCATTTTACATACATAAAAATATGCGAAGGATGTAATAACTGCTGCAGTTATTGTATCATTCCCCGGTTAAAAGGCCGGTTTCGTTCCCGGACAATGGCGTCAATTCTTAAAGAGACGAAAACACTCTTAGATAAAGAGAAAATTTCTGAAATAAATTTAATCGGTCAGGATACGACCAACTATGGCCGGGATATATATGGGCAGACTAAACTGACGGAACTGCTCAGGCGTATATGCGGACAGCTTAAAAATCGTCCCGTATGGCTTAGGCTGTTATACACCCATCCGGCGCATGTTTCACCGCAGTTAATAGAGGCAGTAAAAGAAGAATCCGCGATATGTAAGTATATAGACTTGCCTATTCAGCATATCAATGATACAATTCTTAAAAGGATGAACCGGAAGGTTTCCCGCGGGCAGATAATTTCGTTAATTACTGCTTTGCGCCGGGAAATTCCCGGCTTGGCCATTCGCACAACTTTGCTTGTGGGGTTTCCCGGAGAGACGGATAAACAGTTTGGTGAGCTTTTGGATTTTGTTGAAGATACTAAGTTTGAAAGATTGGGGATTTTTAAATATTCCCGGGAAGAGCGCACCCAGGCTTTTGGTTTCTCCGGACAGATCCCCGAGAAGGTAAAACAAGCGCGGTATCAAGCGGCCCTTTCCTTACAGCAGGAAATTTCCCGCCGGATAAACCAGCGTTTTTTAGGAAAGACACTGGTTGTTTTGATAGATGAACAAGACCAAAAGGAAAAGAATATTTTTTTGGGGCGCACTGAATTTGACGCTCCGGAGGTTGATGGCTGCGTCTATGTAAGAATTAATCCCGGAAGCAAGCATTGCCTGAGTCCCGGGCAGTTTGCGCGGGTAAAAATAACGGATACTTTAGAGTATGACCTGGTTGCCGAGGTGTAATAAGTGCAAAACAGTAAAAAGAAGATGAACCTGGCTAATAATATAACGCTTTCCCGCATTGTCCTGGCGGGTATATTTATGTTTCTTCTGTTTTGTCAGGGTGTTTTATCCCGGTATTTGGCGCTGTTTACTTTTGTCCTGGCCGCGTTAACCGATTTTTTTGACGGCCGGATTGCCCGCCGGAGAAATCTGGAAAATGACTTTGGCCGTTTGATGGATCCTATTGCCGATAAGATACTTATTTTAGCCGCCTTTTTGGCTTTTGTGGAAATGAAGATTATTCCGGCCTGGATGGTGATTGTGATTATATTCAGGGAACTGCTGATTACGGGATTGCGGATTAACGCGGTGAGGAGCCATGGCCGGGTTTTATCGGCTTCTTTAGCCGGTAAACACAAAACAGTATCCCAGATGGCGGCGGTTCTGGCTATTTTGATATTTTTAATAGTGAAGGAATCCGCCCGGCAGGTTTGGAATCCTATCTGGGAACTTTGGTTTAAAAGAGGGGTGTTTTATTTGATGCTTTGGACAGTAGCGTTGACGTTGATTTCCGGTATTTCTTATATTATGAAATATAAGGAGCGTCTTTTCCCCGGGAGGAAATCCTGAGCATTTTGGCTTTTCTCAGTATAAACACCATCCAAGGACGAAGTTAAAAGACAATGAAAAAGCTGATTAAAATGATTTCCAGTTGTTTCTATTTGGGCTGTGTCCCGTATATGTCCGGAACGGCAGCCAGCGCGGCCGCTTTGGGATTGTATTTTTTATTCAGCGGAAACGGTTTTTTTTACACCCTTTTGATGATTTTCATTACTATTCTGGGTTTTTGCGTTGTGCCGTCTGCCGAAAAGATGTTTGGAGAAAAGGACCCGGAACAGATTGTGATTGATGAAGTAGCCGGGATGCTTTTGGCTCTTTGGGGTATGCGGCTGCCGGTATTTTTAGTTATCATGGGATTTTTTATTTTTCGCGCGCTGGACGCGCTTAAGGTTTATCCTGCCGATAAGATTGAAAAATCTTGCGGGGCATGGGGAATAATGGGGGATGATTTAGTGGCTGGTTTATATACTAATCTTGTCTTACAGATAGTCTCGCGGTTAATTCAATGAAGAATAAAAGGGTTCCGGTAGAATTAATAATCCTGCTGGTAATTTTTATTTTTTCCCTGCCTTTACTTAAATCCCGGATTGCCATAGTATTGAATAATCAAGGAACGCAATATTGGGAAAAGGGCGAACCGGAAAAGGCCATTGACTTTTTCCAATATTCGTTACGGATTGTGCCTAAAGCGGATGTGTGTTGTAATTTGGCTCTGGCATACAAAGAGATCGGCCGAACCAGCGAAGCTGTTGCTGCCTATATGCGCTCCCTGCGGCTTCTCCCGGCGTATGTCCGGGCATATTATGGCCTGGCTGATATTTATCTGGGAAAACAGATGTATGAAGATGCTATTTCTTGTTTACATCAGGCGCGGGTCTATGGGAGAGAGGAAGCGGAAATCAATCTCAAGAACGTTAATTTGACCTATGCTATTTCTCTTTTTAATGAAGCGGCAGACTACTATTATATAAAGAAAGACACGCAGGAGGCGCTTTTAAGGCTGAATAGGTCCATAATTCTTGAACCGGATTTTGCTCTTTCATATAAAATGCGGGGAGACATAGAGTTTAAAGGAAATCTGTTTGCCGAAGCTATCGAAGATTACAAAATTGCTTTAGACCTGGGGCTCAAAAAGGTAAAAATTTATAATCTCTATAATGATATCGGCATAAGTTATCTGAGACTCGAAGATAACAGGAATGCTGTGGAATACTTAAACAAGGCGTATTTATATGAGCCGGAGAATACAAACGTCCTTTACACATTGGCTTGCGCGTTGCGGGATGACCAAAAATGGACTGAGGCATTGAAAAGATACCACGAGTTAATGGGTATAAAAATGGACTATCCCAATGTGCATAATGATGTGGCCGGGATTTACCATTTGCTGGATGATGAAGAAAATGCGATAGAAGAATATCAGAAAGAAATAGAGACAGCCCAGGGCTGTTTATTGCAGAACCAGGATGATGCCCGCTGTTTACTCAGATTGGCCGGGGCTTATAATGGCTTAGGCCGGTATGCCGAGGCAAAGGGGTTTGCCGATCGAGCGATACAGCTGGATTCGGGATACGCGGATGCTTTTTACATCCGGGCGAGCATCAATGAAAATTTGGGCCGGATGGAAGAGGCCGTCAATGATTTAAGCCGGGCAAAAGAGCTCTACCCAAGAACAAAATTTGTGGATAATTATATATTGCGGCTGAAAACGCAGAGAGGACGGCCTGCCCAGGCAAGTTATTTTTTGCCGGATACGGTTGTGCATTTAAAAAACGGCCGTAAGATTGAAGGAAGACTTCAGATAGAAGATGAGAAAAGAGTCTTTTTGGAAGTTTTAGTAGGCGTATCCTATGGCACCATCGGTATTGAACGGGATAGTATCATGTCTTTACAGCGTCAGTAGTTTAATAAGATAAAATTCTGTGCCAAATGTATTGACATTTAGCGCAGATTGGTGTATGCTTATTTTATGGGAAACATTTACTGGGATTCAACTAAGAATCAAAAGTTAAAAAGCGAACGTGATATTTCATTTGAAGAGATATTGATTTGCATTGAAAATCAGCAGGTATTGGCGATTATACAAAATCCCAGTAAAAAATACCGGGACCAAAGCGTCTTTATTGTGGAGTTAAACCATTATGTTTACTATGTTCCATTTGTTAAGGTGGGGGATGATTTGTTTCTTAAAACTATTATTCCTAGTCGTAAGTTGACTAAGGAATATTTGCGGGGTGGAGGTGATGAAGATGCATAATTATCAACTGGATAAAGAAGAACAAGCCTTAAAGGCATCTATTGAGAAAGGGGACTGGAAACCAGTTAAAAATATGGCGGCCGAGATTAGTAAATATGCTCAGTATGCCAAAAATGCCTTAAAAAAAGATCAGAGGATAAGTATCCGTATGTCCAAACAGGATTTCATTGGTATTCAAAGCAAAGCCGTAGAGGAAGGCGTTCCGTATCAAACACTGATTACAAGCATAGTGCATAAGTATGTGCATGGTAGATTAGCAGCGAAGGTATAACGACCTCTGGAGAGGGGGCAGTTATGAAAAATGAATCTTTGAAAGGTTCGAAAGAATGGGCAGAGTGGGGGCGTCATTTCGATATGCTTTTATGGACGGTTACAACAATAATGGCCGCAGCTATAGGGGGGCTTTTAGTTTGTACGATTAATAAGTTTGATATAAGTTTGGCGATTGTCGGCTTCATGTTTATAATTCTTGCCGTCTATTTTGCAGCAAGCTTTAGAGAGATTCGTCATAAAGTAGAAGAGTTCTATATTGATAAAATGAAAAGAATCCTAAAGGATAGAAACCTAATACAATGGTTGGTATATCGTTTAAGTTTTGAAATTTTGGTTATATTCTGGATAAGGCTTCTTATCGAGAATTCTAATAACGCCTATCTCATATGGTTCTGGATTGTAATCGGAATTATTGCAACAGTAGTAATAGTCTTAGACCTGTTTGCAGGAAAAACTCAGCCAAGTGGGACGAGAGGAAGAAAATAAGTGTCTAACTTATGATGTATCAAGGATAAGTTTGATGGTAGGAATTGCTTGATGCGGGTGTATCTGCTGGTTATAAAATTACCTAAGAAAGCAGGCTTTGGTGTGAAGAAGTTTTAAACCGCTAAGAATGGCGCCTTATGCAGAGATTGGTATATTGCCCCTTGAGGGGTAAGCGTGCTTTTGAAGAGGGTGATTGCAGTTACCCGCATAACTTTTTGCTCAACGCTTGTCGTTTGTAAAGCTTGTTTAAGCTGCTCACGATTATGAGGCGAACGGACGCGGCCTAAAGTAAGATGCGGGGCAAAAGGGCGTTTTTCTTTAAAGAAGCCTAAGTTAATCAGGCCTTCTGCCAACTCTTGAACAATCTGGGTTAGCCGATTTTTCTCTGGTTCTGTTCCTACCCAAATTACGCGCGGATGTTCTTCGTTGGGAAAGGCCCCCAGCCGGGTAATCTTCAGTTCAAAACATTGATGCCTCGGCGCCAGCGCGTTCAAAATTTGTTTTACTTCTTCCAGCAGGGCGGGACTTATTTCTCCCAGGAATTTTAAGGTGAGATGGATTCCTTCCGGATTCACCCATTTGACATCCGCGCCGGTAGTTTTTAGCCGGGTTTGCACTCTGGCCAGTTCTTCCTGAATTTCCGGGGTTAATTCTAAAGCGATAAAGCTTCTGATTTCTTCCATTATCATTGAACTAAATGTTTTCGGATCATCTCTAAGGCCGCCTGCGCGGCGCGCAGGCGGATGTCGTTTCTGTCGCCATGAAAGTAAAAGTGTGCACAGCATTTTTTTTGGGCCGTGGCTAAGGCAATATAAACCAACCCTACGGGTTTATCTTTTGTTGCTCCTTGGGGACCGGCAATCCCGGTAATGCCTAGGCCTAATGTACTATTAGCTAATTGCCGGACGTGTTCGGCCATCAGTCCGGCTGTTTCTTCGCTTACCGCTCCGAATTCTTTTAGAGTATCCGAGGGAATATTGAGCAGGGATTCTTTCATTTTATTATCATAGGCGACCAGTCCCAGTAAAAAGTATCGGGAACTGCCGCTTAAATTAGTCAGCCGTTGGGAAACCAGTCCGCCGGTGCAGGATTCTGCCACGGCAACAGTCTTTTTTCTGGTAGTGAGGGCGCGCGCAACTACTTCTTCTAAGGTTTGCGCGTCTTCTCCATAGATGTATTCTTTAAGACGGCTGCGGATTTTTCGTTCGATGGGGGCGATAAGTTTTTTGGCCTGACTTTTATTCTTTGCTTTGGCGGTAATGTTTAGTTCTACTCCTTCAGTATGGGCGTATATGCCTACTGTCAGGGGAGGGGTAAGTTTAAGCATATCTTCAACCTTTTGATTTACTTTGCACTCAGCCAGTCCGGTAGTTTTAATAGAACGGGAGAGGATTACCCAGTCTTTAGCAAAATACCGGGTTAGGTAAGGGACCACGGAGTGTTCCATCATCGGCTTCAACTCCTGGGGAACTCCCGGCAGTGCAATCAGCGCCTTTTTTTCTATAGGGATAAGTAATCCGGGGGCGGTGCCCAGCGTATTTTTTATCGGGGTTGCTCCTTCCGGAATAAGGGCCTGGCGGAGGTTTTTTTTGGGCATAGTAAGATGGCGTTTTTGAAAGTGATTGGTGATATCTTTAAGCACGGAAGGGTTGAGGATCAGTTTTTTTTGGGTAACTTGCGCCAGGGTTTCCAAAGTAATGTCATCTACTGTAGGGCCCAGACCGCCTGTGGTGATCACGATATCCGACCTGTGCAGCGCCCTTTTCAGCGCTGTAAACAATCTAATCTGATTGTCTCCCACCGTAGTTTGATAGAAGTGGTCTATCCCTAATGTTGCCAAGTGTTTACTTAGATAAGCGGCATTGGTATTTATAGTTTTCCCTAATAATAATTCTGTCCCAATAGAAACGATTTCTGCCTGCATATCTAATTATTATACTGCGTAACTCGTAAAAAATCAAGTAGAGACGGCGGAAATTGGTTTTCATTGAAAATACCGTAGGGGCGAACGGCCGTTCGCCCCTACGCCTTCCCAAAAATTCCCTTTACAAGTTAAGCGTAAAGTTGTATAATTTTTTTAACTTTTACCTTATATATTTATTAGGATATAATTAGGCGGATAAAAGGAGGTTGTGATAATGGCAGAAGATAAGAAAAAAGAGCAGGTGCAGGAAGCCAGACAAAAGGCGTTGGAATTGGCCTTGAGCCAGATTGAAAAACAGTTTGGCAAAGGCTCAATTATGAAGTTAGGGCAGAATATGAAAATGGATATCCCTTTTATTCCTACCGGGGCGCCGTCATTGGATTTGGCGTTAGGGATAAAAGGACTTCCGCGGGGAAGAATTACCGAGATATTTGGTCCGGAGTCCAGCGGCAAAACCACCCTTACTTTAACCATAATGCGGGAGGCGCAAAAAGCCGGGGGGATCGCCGCTTTTATTGACGCGGAACATTCCTTTGATTATACTTATGCCAAGAAATTAGGCCTTAATCTCGATGACCTGTTGATTTCCCAGCCGGATACAGGTGAACAGGCCCTGGAAATTGTAGAGACTTTGGTGCGCAGCAACGCTGTAGATGTAATTGGGGTTGATTCTGTGGCCGCGTTAGTGCCCCGCGCTGAAATTGAAGGTGAGATGGGTGATTCGCATGTGGGGTTGCAGGCGCGGCTAATGTCTCAGGCCTTGCGTAAACTTACCGCGGCGATCAGCAAATCCAAGACTTGTGTGATTTTCATCAATCAACTTCGGGAAAAGATTGGAGTAATGTTTGGCAATCCCGAGACTACTACGGGAGGGCGGGCACTAAAGTTTTATGCTTCCGTGCGTTTGGACCTGCGCCGTTTGGCTCAGATCAAGAATCAACAGGAGATAGCGATAGGGAATCATGTCCAGGCCAAGGTAGTCAAGAATAAAGTAGCGCCTCCTTTTCGTCAGGCCGAGTTTGATATCTTTTACGATCGGGGAATCTCTGCTTCCGGTTGTATAATTGATATGGCTGTGGAGAACGAGATTATCCAGAAATCAGGGGCGTGGTTTACTTATGGCCAGCAAAAATTAGGCCAGGGAAAGGAAAATACACGGATATTCCTGGATAGTAACCTGGAGCTGTTAAAGGAATTGGAAGAGAAAGTGATGGCGAAAGTTACCCCTGCATAACTACTAATACAAACAAAAGGTTATAACTTTAACCTATAGAGCTATTTTGGGCTCTTGGAGTTAAATCTGAAGCACGAAATTCGAAATCCGAAACAATTTCAAATTTTTAAAATCCAAAGGACCAAAACAAATATCTTAAAAAATTATGGGTTATAAGGGTTCTTGGTTTTGAAAATTTGAGCATTGGAGAATTCGGATTTGTTTCGAATTCCGATATTCGGATTTCGGATTTTAAACTGAAATGTGTTTGTATAAAAAACGCTTTTTGTTGTAAAAGGGTGGTGCAATATGGTGAAAAAAAGGAAAAAGCAATTGAGGGGTTGGGAAATAGGTTCTACGCGCTGGATTTTAGCCTTATGCCGAAATCTCGGCATGCCGAAGAACTTCTTTCCGAGGACTCTATATTCGGCACTGGCTGGCGTGCTGGGTGGATTTTTGCTGGCCGGGCAGTTTTTACCGTTAACCGCGGCCCAGTCTGTAACGGGAAAATCATCTGCCCCGGACAAACAGATTAAGTCTGACGAAGAGACAAGCTCTGTCGAACAGGCCTTGGAAAACAGTTTTGTCAAGGTGGCCAAAGAAGCGGGCCCGGCGGTAGTCAGCATCAGTACTGAGCGCGTTGAAAAGATGAGTTCTCCTCGGGGTTCCTTTAATTTTTTTGGGGATGATGAGTTTGAACAGTTTTTCGATCAATACTTTAAAGATTTCTTTGGTGAAATCCCCGAGAGGGAATACAAACAGAAAGGGATGGGCTCGGGTTTTATTATTGACGCGGAAGGATATATCCTCACCAATCAGCATGTGGTTCAGGACGCGGATAAGATTACCGTAACTTTACCTGACGGGAGAAATTGCGCGGCCGAACTGAAAGGCAGTGATATGCGTTCAGACTTGGCGGTAATCAAAATAGAAGCGCAGAATTTACCTGTGCTTAAACTGGGCGATTCTGATGGAGTACGGATTGGCCAGTGGGCGATAGCCTTAGGCAATCCTTACGGGTTTGCCGTAGGCTCGGCCGAACCTACGGTGACAGTAGGAATAATCAGCGCCTTAAACCGCTCCCTGCCGCAGATGTATCAGTCGAGAAATTATACCGACTTGATTCAGACCGACGCGGCGATCAATCCGGGGAATAGCGGCGGTCCGCTGGTGAATATTAAAGGGGAAGCAATTGGCATCAACGTGGCCATATTTACAACCAGTGGAGGCAATGTAGGCATTGGGTTTGCCATCCCGATAAATGACGCCAAACAGATCTTAACCCGGCTGATTTCCGGGGAAAAAGTCCTTTATGGCTGGGTGGGTTTAAGTGTTCAGGATATGGATGAGCAGTTAGCGGAATATTTTGGCATTTCGGACCGGCAGGGGGCGTTGGTAATGAAAGTCCTGGAAGGCAGTCCGGCGCAAAAAGCAGGTTTTAAAGAAGGGGATGTCATCAAGAAGTTTGCCGGTCAGGCCTGTATGGATGTAAAAAGCCTGCTCAGGGAAATCAATAA
>JAZDEE010000127.1:0-2569 GCA_043809065.1 Candidatus Omnitrophota bacterium
CGCGCTGATTTCGTGGACCTTATCCAGTATATCCAGGAAGTTTTTCTCGGTGTCAACACGGGTTCTTTCAACGCCTGAGAATATCTCGCTGATAACCTTCTGGCGCGGTTCTGCGCTTGATTTATTTTTTAGCCCCCGGAGATAGGGCAGAAGTTCTCCGTTCACAAATGTGAAGAAATCGCCGAGAGTTCCGTCTTGTAATTTCTTGCGCTTTGCGCCGCCCGGCGCGGCCCAGTCCTGCCAGCGGTAAGGGGCTTTGAGCGAGGGGCTAAAATCAGAGCCTACAGCCTCGGCGTTCTCCGCTTCGCGGGTTTCCCGCTCGTCCAGTATGCGCAGGAACAAAATCCAGGTCAGCTCCGGCACATACTGGAGCGCGCCGGCGCAGTTTGAGCGCCGCATAATATCACAGATAGATTTAATAGCCCCATTTAGCGATTGTTGTGTGGCGTGGCGCTTCCCATTTTCGTCTTTTTTCTTTAAGAACGGCGGCATTTAAAATATCCTCCCCATAATGAGACCCGATGCGTAGATATATATCACACTTGGTATAGAGTAGCACTATCTGACTGTGAATCATCGCCCAGAAGGGTGCTTATATCGTGAATATTTCCTTTTCGAGCATCGTCATGAGATAATGCGATAAGACTCTTCTTCTGCCCAATATCTTCTATAAAACAAATATCTTTTATTTGCCAGACAAATCCTGAGAAGGTTATTTTATAAACTGAAGCACCGAGGAAATTAACAGTAATAATTAACCGCTCTTTTTCTTGAACAAAATCTATTTGATGACGTGAATGATAGGTGTCAGGATTTGTCTGAAACACCTCTATTGAATATATTGTGGAAGGCTGACCAGTTTGCAGGTATTTTCTGATAGGGTCAAAATATGTGTCATAAATAATGTTGCCGACCAATAAAGATAAAAATTCATACCCTATAAGCATAGAGGCCAATTCACAAGTGCCATTGTTTTGTATTTCCGGGACAAGCATTGGCATCTCTTGCTTTTTAACCACAATGCCTGCGGGAACCTGAATTGATGTGTTTGCTGGGATTTGACCAGATTTCTGTGCCCAGTTATCGATTTCAGATTTAGGTAAACCTTTTGCTGACAACATTCCTTTTATGATATTAGCTGTGTTTTTTTCATCCGCAACTATAACCCCATCATTAGATTCAATGGTCGTTACTTTATGTATCCCGTTCTTTACACTGCTCTTTATAACTATTCCTTCCGGTGTTCTGGTGGCATATTTAAAGGTTGTCCGTTTATACAAATCGGGCAATACTTCCTGTAACTTTGTCAGAGCATTAAGATACCAAATGTCTTTTTGAATACCCGCAGCTATCTGCGCGGCACGATTATGGTTACAGGATTCGCATAGTATTTTTGCTTTAAATTGACCTCCGATGCTCTCTGGAAATATATGC
Source organism: Candidatus Omnitrophota bacterium (assembly GCA_043809065.1). Taxonomy (GTDB): domain Bacteria; phylum Omnitrophota; class Gorgyraeia; order JAFGHF01; family JAZDEE01; genus JAZDEE01. The sequence continues at coordinate 1,435 of JAZDEE010000127.1, forward strand.
TCTTTAGAAATGGGGGGATTCTCAAGGCAAAGAACACATTTTGCAAAATCAGTAGGCAGCAACATTGGCCACTCCTCCGACATCTTCTATCAACACATGGAGCGTTTTATAATATGTTGTAAAATCGTAACTACTCAGGTAGTTACCCCTCTTTTAAAAAGAGGGGCAGGGGAGATTTCTACATTCCGGATAAAATCCCCCTTAATCCCCCTTTCTAAAAGGGGGAACCTGAGTAGTTACGTAAAATCGGTGATTTGTTTATTCATAACTCCCCATTGAATGTTTTTCGTAAAAGCGCAGCGGGCATTTTATTTATGGTTTCAAGCTGTTCCCGCAGATTACACGCCAGCTTTTCCGCCGCTGAGATTTTCCCGGCCAGTTCTGCCGAAATCCGTTTTTGCACTGGAAACGGCGGTAACGGGATAATAAAATTCTCGATTAAAGTTTTGGTGAGAGCTTGCCTTGTTGCGCCGGCCTGAGAATCCATGATGATTTTCTGAAAATCTGGAGTTGAAAGGTAATATGAAAGGAATGCCGGTTCAAACGTGCCGTTCCCCCGTATAATGCTGACATGCTGGTTGACATTCGCTGGGCATATTTTATCAGGAACAACGCAAACTCTGCCGATTGACGCGCCGGTGATATTTAGAAGAACATCTTTAGGAATCACACGGCTTCCCCCCATTTCTGCGTCTTGGACTTCTGAAATAAAGGCCAAGCCCTCCGGCTCGAATGTATTCATGCGAATATTTTGGCTACGAATAAGCGGAATCCCCGTTTTTTGATAAGAAGCATATCCACCAAGGGGGGTTATTCCACTTCCCACCTTTGTAACATAATCACCCAAACGTTTTCGGGGCCATTTTTTCGCTTCTGGGCTATTGAATATTTCGTGCGAGGAAGCGGATGGCAAAGCTTCGGCGGCTTCCAGTTGCTCCTCGATCGCAGCCCACGCCTTTTCCAGCGCCGCCATCTGCTTTGTTAAAATCGCCGCAATACGCTTCTGCTCCGTCAGCGGCGGGAGCGAAATGGATAAATTCGCGAGATATGTTTCCGGAACCCGTTGCTGACCGACAGCGCCGGAAAAATGAGCGATTGCGCCCTGCAGGACGGACGGCTGGATTATGAAACGGTG
>JAZDEE010000128.1:0-2140 GCA_043809065.1 Candidatus Omnitrophota bacterium
CAGAGTAGTATTAGTCACAACAAATCCCAGTATGACGCCAATAAAAGTAAAAGGAATGGCAAACATAATAATAAAAGGATCCAAGAGTGACTCAAATTGCGCTGCCATAACCATATAGACCAAAACAATACCTAACAATAACAACATAAATAAATCCCGGAATGCCTTACTTTGTTCTTCTGCCTCACCGCCAATATTCACCATAATACCTGAAGGAATAACTAACTTCTTTACCTCTCTTTTTAAATCCTCGACAATTTTTCCGGAAGAACGCTTATAAGCATTGCATTCAACTTTTAATACTCTTTCCCGATTCTTTCGTTCAATATCCTGCGGGCTGACAGTCTCATAAATTTTAGCGATGTTGGACAATTTAACATGTTTACGAGAAACCCCCTGCAACGCATCCGAATCCTGCAATGGCGAGAACGCGCTTCTTTCCTGCGGCAGGGGTGAGACAATTGAAAGGTTCTCAAGATCTTCTATTTTTTCCCGCGAAGATTCCTCAAGCCTGACATAGATATCGTAAGTTTCCCCTTTTTCCCGGTATTTAGTCGCGCTTGACCCTTGAATAAAAGTCTTAAGGGTGCGGGCAATAGTAGACATATCCAGGCCTAAAGCCGCGGTTTTTTCCCGCTCTATATCGATTCTTAATTCCGGACGGTTAAATTCGCGGGAGATACTCACATCTACTGTCCCGGGGATCTTTTCCATCATTGTTTTAATTTTTTCTGCCAAAGCATCAGTAGCCTCAAAAGAATGTCCGATAATTTCCAACTGGATTTTTTTACCGCCACTGCCGGTAATTAACTTGCCAATAGGGTTGCCTGTACTAATATCGGTTTTAATTACTCCGGGGATGGCCTTAATTTTATCACGCAAAACTTGAGCCACTTCTATATCTGAACGGTTCCTTTTTGTTTTTGTTACCAGTTTTACACCAGCACTAATAATATGCGGGCCGGAAGCGCCGCCATAAGCCCTGCCCATACCGGCTACTGAACCGCTGCGCGTGAAAATATATTCTGCTTCGGGAACCTCTTTTATAAACATCTCTTCGATTCTCTGTGCTACTTTATCAGCTTCTTCAACTCTTGTTCCTATTGGTAAATTTACAGTAATCCGCACATCCCCAGTATCTTCTTCCGGAATAAATTCATTGCCGACAAAACGAGTCAGGCCTAAACTAACAATAAATGCCAAAGTAAAACCTATAATCACGGTTTTCTTGTGACGTAGGGACCAACCGAGTAACTTGGCATAAAACTCTTCCCAACTTTTAAACCAACGCTCTGATAAATCATAAAATTTAGAAAAGAATTTATTTTTAGGTTTTGCCGTGCCACTACTTACGCGCATCCATTTCGAACAAAGCATCGGGGTAAAAGTCACGGCGGTAAAAAGGGATGCCAAAAGTGTAATTGTAACAATCGCGGCCAGCTCTCCAAAGATAACGCCTACGACACCGGGGATAAATAACATCGGTAAAAAAACTACAACTGTGGTTAGAGTGGACGCGGAGACAGAAAGAAACATTTCTTGGGTTCCGAAAATTGCCGCTTCCTGCGGCCGCTGGCCCCTTTCTAAGTGGCGATACACATTATCCACGACAACAATAGCGTTATCTACCACCATGCCTGTAGCAATAGCAATAGAAGAAAGCCCAATAGTATTAATAGTCTTTCCGCTCAAAAATAAATAAATAAAGCTGATTAATAGCGAAAAGGGAATGGTTAAAGCAATAATCATGCTGGGCGCGAATTGCCGCAAGAAAAACCAGACTACAAGAAGAACCAACAATATTGCCAGATACACCGAAGATTTCAGGGAATCAAGTGAAGTGATAATATCTTTGGAGGTATCAAAGATAGTCACCATTTTTACATCAGCCGGCAACACCGATTGCAACTCCGCCAGCTTCTTCTTCACAGTCTGGGCAACTGCCACGGTATTTGTCCCGCTTTGTTTTTGCACCATCATCATTATTCCCGGATGCTTGTTAATACGAACAATAGCAGTCACTTCTTTAAAGCTGTCTTCAACCCGGGCAACGTCTTTTAAATAAACATATTTATTATTGCTTTTACCTAAAATTACCAAATTTATTTCTTCCGGAGTGGCGAACTCACCGGGCAGGCGG
>JAZDEE010000129.1:0-2079 GCA_043809065.1 Candidatus Omnitrophota bacterium
ATTCTTCGATTTCTTTCTCTGTGCCGGTCGCGCATCATTAGCCGGGTTTTATCCAACTCAGCGAATATAGCATCTATGTTTTCCATGATCTGCTTTTGTTGGAAATCGCACTCGGCTTCCGGGGTGCTTTTGGATGGTTCAAAAATATAGGAAGAAGCATTATCAGTGCTTCCGGGAATAGGTTTATCCAAAGAAAAAACATGCACTGTCTTTTTCAGCTTTAGCAGTTTCTGATATCTCTTTTCGGAAACTTTCTCGGCAAATTTCGGATGAGATCTTACTATCTTCTTATATGGCACCGGCAACTCTTCACCCTTTGCTATATACCACTTTTCGATGTTGTAAAGCATATTCAACTGTTCCCTTACATACTGCGGCATCATCCTGCGCGCAGGATCCAGGTCAATAAAAGCTTTAGAAACATTATTGTCAATCCAGAATACCGCATAGGTGCTTAACTTGCCGAGAGATGCATTGTGCGAACGCAGAGCGCGTAAAAAACCCATATACCCGGCCTGCGTAAGCTCATCAATATCGTCGGCTGAAAGCATTTTTATGCTTTTGCCGGCAATTAGATGTACTCTCTGGGAAACAAGATGACTATTCCACTTGCATAAAGCATCCTGTGCCGCGAGATTATTTTTTTCCCGAAATGCATTAACCAGGGCAGCCTCTTCTTCCGCGGTTAAAAGCCGTCCGGTTTCCTTATACGGATCATCTATCCATTCTATGCCGGGGACGTTCGTAATATCACTTACAACCTGCCATCCACTTTTTTCTTCACAGAGATTCTTGTCCTTTGCTTCGTTACCGGATGGTGTTTCTCCGGAAAAACTTTCCCTGTTTGTTTTTACATCCCCCGGCTCATCGGCAGGGCCGGCAGATGTACTCTCGGCCTTGCAGGAAACTTGTCTTAAAAGCTGATTCTTCTTGCGCTTCCCGGGGAACTGTTCCGGCTGTTTTTGTTGAGGTGTGACAGCCGTAACCGAAAAAACCAGCCCATCTATTTTGGTATTAAAACAATTCTGACGTGGAACGGCTATCTCAAAGATTCTACCGCGGTCTGTACCGCCCTGAAGCATAACATGCACCTCAATAGAGTCCTCTCTCACAACAGGGTCTGCGACCACTTCTAATAAAGGTTTTTCCCGATTTCCGGGGATAGCCGCATACCAGTCTTTGAGTTGCGCATTTGTATATTCAAGAGTGGCTACATCACGCTTAAGGATAATTCCGGCGATAACTGCTGCCTCGGTTTCGAACCGGGAATTGCGCTCCAGGTCAAGTCCGTTTAAAATCGGTTTAAACATTGATTTAACTTGTAGTGTTTTCTGTCCCGAGGAACCGACACATAGCGGAACGGACCAGGCAATTGTATTTAAAACAAACACAGATGCGACTACTACTGCGGCTAATCTGCAGAAAAAACGCCATCTATAATCTTTCAATGCTGATGTTTTCATGCGCATTTTCGTGCTCCAATCGGGCATTTCACCACGATTTCACGGATGAGGCGTTATAGCGAATACGGTTATTTCGCCTTTTTGGGGCCCGTAAAACCAGAATATCCTGTCTGCGGCGGGTGTATTCTGTTCCGCATAGGCCTCAAAAACTTTTTCACCGTTCGGACAGGAAAGACTCTCAAAGGCGTGTGTCTGCAAACCCGGATGCCGGGGATTATTGGCCAGATATTTCAACACTTTTACCGCGGCTTTATGCCGCTTCTCGAGGCTTTTATTTACCTTCAGGTGGTTAAGATTCTGCTCCGCTTCCGGAGTGAGAAATATTTTAAACAAATTTTTCTCCTGCCCGTTAATCCAAAGACTCCACATCAAGCTCTTTGACTTCCCCCTTGGCGGCCTGCTCCAGCCCCCTCTTCACGGAAGCCAAAACCTTTTTGTTCCGGTACAGCCACGTCTCCGACGCGGGGATCTCGACTACGGGCCTGATCAAAACTTCCCCTTGGGAATTCATATAGATCTTGACCCTTTTTATCTCCGAGATCCCGCGGAACACAGGCAAAATGAACCTCTCCCCAATTTTTGTACCAGTTTTACTCAAAAATAAGATATAGTAGCC
>JAZDEE010000130.1:0-11705 GCA_043809065.1 Candidatus Omnitrophota bacterium
TACAACATTCTTCAAGCCATTGAGCGAATTTCCAACTCGAAACCTGTCAGTATGAACGGAAAACAATACGGGACAGTTTCCCTCAATCAAGATGGAACTATACTTATCTACACCACAGAAGATAATCTCAAAGCTCAAACGTCCTCTCTGGCGGAGCGATTCGGTATAGATACCCCAAATCCTGAAATCGTAGGCAGGTTTATAGATGGGTATGAAACAGGACATGCCTTGTTAGCTTATCTCCGGCAACAAAATGACGCCCTGGCACAAGAAATAAATGCCAAGATAGACAGCACAACGGAAGAACGCCTCTGCGATATCTTTGGCAACGCCTGGATGCGTGGTTCCGTTCAGGGGACATGGGATTTAAAAGAGGAAACAGGGCTTTTAGCAGACGCATTAGGCATAGATTTAGGGAATCTTTTACAATCTGATCCGCATACCCTGGAAGGACTGCTGGCGACTTTAAAAATTGCTGATGTAAGAGTTTTAGTCACAAAAAACTTACAAGAAGAAACGGCGCGAATTATTAGAGACAACTCAGCAGACAGCAAAGAGAAAACCAAAGCAGCTTCTTCTATTATAGGAACGGACAATAAAGTCGGCGGTATTGATTTGTCCCAGAGAGCCGATATAACTATCCAGGGGCAAGGTATCGAGTTTTCTCAAGACTATGTTGTTACTCCTGAGATGATTGATAACTTCTCCGGTTTCTCTTTTCAGATGCTGAAAATAGCTGATCTAACCGATGAGGAGCAGCTTTTATTGCGTTAAAGAAAAAACACCCCTCTCTTTAAAAGAAGCCCCGATGTTTGCCGTTTGAGCAGCCAATCGGGGCTTCTTTTTATCTCTATCCCCCTAATCAGCACTAACTGAAACTTCCCGATAACCCTTGACAAGAAAAACAATTCCATAGTATACTTAGTTTTTAGGGGATTCTTTTGCTTTTTAGTATATCATTTTCCTATTATCCAAGGACAAAATAATGTTTCTTAAACGCTTAGAGCTTTATGGATTCAAATCATTCGCGGAAAAGACCCGGTTGGATTTTGAAAGCGGGGTCACGGCCATAGTCGGTCCAAACGGCTGTGGGAAATCTAATATTGTTGATTCCATTAAATGGGTGCTGGGCGAACAGTCCGTATCCAGCCTGCGCGGCGGGAAAATGGAAGACGTGATCTTTTACGGCGCGGACAAGACTGAACCGGTGGGGTTTGCCGAAGTATCTTTAACCATCTCTAATGCCCATAAACTCCTGCCCCTGGATTATGACGAAATAACCATCACCCGCAGGCTGTTTCGTTCCGGAGAAAGCGAATATCTGATTAACAAAGCGCCTGTCCGGCTCAAAGACATTGCCGAGTTGATCATGGATACAGGGATGGGAACGCGTTCCTATTCGCTGATCGAACAGGGAAGAGTTGACCAGGTGTTAAACGCCAAACCCCAGGAGAGACGCACCCTGCTGGAAGAAGCCAGCGGAATTACCAAATACAAGGCTAAAAAAGAAGAAGCTCTGCGTAAACTGGAACGCACCCAGGATAACCTGCTCCGGTTAAGCGACATTATCAGCGAAGTCCGACAGCAAATAAAATCCATGGAAAGACAGGTTAGTAAGGCCGAGCGGTATAAAGAGGATTTTGACAAATTAAAAGCCCTGGAGTTAACGGTATCTCAACACGAATACTCCCAACTAAAGAGAGAAAAGACACAGAGGCAAAACGAGATTAGCCTGTTAGAACAAGAAGAAACCGCCCTCAACAGCGAAGCCGTCGCTTGTTTTTCTTCTTTAGAAAAGGAAAAACAAGCATTGAATCTGGCCGGAGAAATCATTGCCCGGGCGCAAACAGAAAATTACGAAGCCCTCACCGCCATTACAACAGCGGATAATAAGATTGCCATCAACCAGGAACGTATTGAAGAACTAAATAAAAGAAAAGACGAGCTGGAACACCACAATAAAGAAACCGAAGAAAAGATTGCCGTCACCGCCGAACAAGCGGAAGAAACCCAAAAACAACTCGCGGCGCTCAACGAAAACAGAAAAACTAAAACCTCCGCCATTATCGAACAAGAAAACGCCATCACCACTATTTCCGAAGCTATTCAAGCGTTTGATCGTCATATAACAGAGAAGAAAACCGAAGAGCTGGAATTTACCGCCCGGCAAACCAGGATTAAAAACAGCCTGGCCGAGCTGGACAAAGAACTGACTAACCTGAATGCCCGCCAATACAGATTAAAAATAGAAGATGAAAAAACAGCGCAGGAATTAACTCAGGCCGGGGAACAAAGCCGGCTCTGCGCGGAGAATATTCTTTCCCTGCGGGAACAATTACACCAACTTACCCGGCAAAGTGAAGAACTGAAAAGTGCTTTAGACGCCAAACAGAAAACAAAGCAGGCTTTTTCCTCCCGGCTCGAGCAGTTTAATCAAAACATCGCGTCCTTGGAATCGCAGATAAATTTCCTCCAGGAAATAACTAAAAACTACGAGGGTTTCGCCGAAGGCGTCAAGGTAATCTTAGCCGCAATAGAGAAGCAAAACCTACAAGTGGAAGGATTCCGCGGCGTGCTGGCCAATATGATCGCGGTAATGCCCGAAAATCAACTGGCAGTAGAAATGGCGCTGGGAGAAAACAGCCAGCTTATTGTAGTAGAATCCCCGGAAAACGCGGCTGAACTCATCAAATATTTAAAAGCCAAAGAAGAAGCCCGGGCAAGTTTTATTTGTCTGAATAATATCCCGGCCCAGCAGCCTAAAGAAATCCGGCACCCCCTGATTATGGGAAAGATATTGGATTTCGTAAAAACCGAAGCCAAATATCAAGGAATTATAGAATATCTCTTAGACGGCGCTTTTGTTGTCCCGGATCTAAACACCGGCCGGAAGATTCTCAGTGAAGTAGAAGACAATATCAAATTAGTAACTCTTCAGGGCGAAGTCTTAACCAGGACCGTCATCACCGGCGGAAGCGCGCCTAAAAACGCCGAGACCGCCCTCATCGGCCGCAGGGAAAGGATTGCCGGCAAGATCGCGCTTCTGGAAAAAATAAAAGCGGAAAAAACTGAGATAGAAAAACTCAAGGCTTCCCAGGAAGAAGAAATAAACCACATCTCTGAATTCGTCCAGGAAAAAGAATTAGCAGCCAATAAACTCAAACTTGAAGTTAACAGCAAAGAAACCGAACAGGCCAACATCGAAAATCATAAAATACGCCTGCGCGATGAAACCCTTATTCTAACAGCAAACCTCAACGAAACCAATGAACAATTACAGACACGGCAGGCGGAAATAGAAAAACTAAATATTACACTGGAACAATTCAGCGGGCAGGCAAAAGCAATTCAGGAAGAAATACAAAGACAGTATCAGCTTATCGCGGAAAAGAATCAAGAAAAACAAGCCCTTTTAGTGGAAACTGCTAAAGCCCAGGCCGAATTCTCCGCCCTGGAAAAAACTGCCGAAGATATCCAGACCAGGCTGCGGATGATTAGGGAAGCGGAAGAAGAACAAAAAAAGGCCCAGTTGGCCCGTAAGTCGGAAATCGCCGATATCGCGCAAAAAACCGAACAAATTGCCGCCGAAACAGAAAGGCTGAAAGCAGAAAACTTGCACTTATCCGCCGCTAAAGTTAAAACGGAAGAAAAACTCGCCGCGGCCGCCCGGCAAAGGCTTAAAACCATCGAACAAATCCAAAGTTTAGACAATACGATAAAACAAAACCGGGAAACGCTGGAAGCCCTCCAAAAGAAAAAAACCGCGGGGCTTGCCAGGCTCACAGAATTAAAATACCGGAAAGACCTGCTCAAAGACAAGATGCAGAGAAGCTATCATGTTGATCTGGAAACAACAGCGGCACAGGATAATGACGACGAGATACCCCCTGATACAGGCGCAGGCTCACTCTTAGAAGGAATCGAAACTCTGAAGAAAAAGATTGAAGCAATGGGACCGGTAAATTTAGTAGCTATTGAAGAAAACGAACAACTACAGCAAAGATACAACTTCCTTTCCGCTCAGCAGGAAGACCTGAATTCCGCCAAAGAATCGTTAAATAAAGCTATCGTCCAGATAAACCGCACTGCCAAAAACATGTTCGCCGAATCCCTGCAAAAGATTCAGGGAAACTTCAAGGAATACTTTCGTATCCTCTTCAATGGCGGAGATGCCCAGATTACTCTTCTCGATGAAAATGATATTTTAGAAAGCGGGATAGAAATTACCGTGCGCCCTCCCGGGAAAAAGACACAAAACATATCTTTACTTTCCGGAGGCGAAAAGACCCTGATTACCATAGCCCTGCTGTTTTCCATATTTAAAGTAAAACCCAGTCCTTTCTGCATTCTTGACGAAATAGATGCCGCTTTGGATGAAGCAAACATTAACCGCTTTACCGCTCTGCTGGGCGAATTCCTCAAGGATTCCCAATTCCTCATCATTACCCACAATAAAAGAACAATCAATATGGCCAATGCCATGTATGGAATCACCATGGAAAAATTGGGCATATCCCGGATTGTTTCCGTAAAACTCTCCGAGAAACAAGAAAAAGAAGAGAAAAAAGAAATGGTTTCCGTGGAAAATTGAGAAAGTAACCAGAAACCAGAGTACAGTAACCAGAGAAGAAAGAACAGAAAAAAATATCTGTATAATTAAGGATTGACTAATTTTCAATAATCTATTCTATAACTACCGTTTTGCTGGTTTTACTATTAGGTATGTTTAGGAAGAAGCAAGACAGGTTTGATTCTTTCCCGCCTTTTTAGCGTCATACAGGGCTTTATCGGCTTTAGCAATCAATCCGCTCTTATCTTTAGCGTCTTCGGGAAAAGAAGCCAGGCCTAAGCTGATGGTAAGATTCTTTTGAGGCTGGATTTCCTGCCCGGAAAAGTCGGCCGACTCTACCAGCCGCCTAAGTCGTTCGGCCAGCTCCCACGCCGACTGTTTATTAGTGTCCAGAAGCACAATTACAAACTCCTCCCCGCCATAACGGGCAACAATATCCGTGGAACGGCAGGTTTTCTTCAAAATCTTGGCAATACCAAGCAGTACTTCATCCCCGGAGGGATGTCCTAAAATATCATTAAAATTCTTAAAATAGTCAATGTCGATCATGATCAAAGAAAGCGGTTTCTTCATCTTGGCCGCGTTTCTTAATTCTCTACTCAGCAAATACTGAAACCGTCCGTGATTAGTCAGACTAGTCAGCGAATCCAAATGGGAAAGGCTTACTGTTTTCTCATAAAGATGCGAATTCTCAATAGCTAAACCGGCCTGATTGGCAAACATAGTCAATATCCGGATATCATCCTTAGTGATGGCTTTTTTGGTGAAGATATTGTCCACCAGAATAACGCCGATAGTTTTATCTTTAGCCTTTAAAGGAACAGTGACAAAATGATCCGTCTTTAACGAAGCGCACACCGGGTCTTTCACTTTTTTGCTTACTTCATCAGTAGTTATCTCGAAAGTCATTCCTTCCAGCACGGTAAGAGCTAAAATGCCGGCGTTTTCTTTTAAAGAAATCCTTAAGGATCTCACTAATTTATTTAAACGGGAATCCTTTCTTTTAACAAATGATTTGTAGGCGCGAATCAGGTCGTTCAGGGTAGTTTTTTCGGTTTCGATATATTTCCATATTTTACCGGCATCTTCAGCGGTATCCGGCCCAATGCCCATCTTGCCTTCCAGCACTGTTCTTTTCTCGTTAACCAAAAAAAGCATCGCCCGATTAAATCCCAGCCCATCATGCGAGGTAACACAGGTAAGAATAATATAGAGAATCTCCTCAAGATTGAGCGTAGAGCGCATTAGGTTGCCGATTTCATAGAACATCCTCAACTCAGCCTGGGATTTTTCTAATTCTTTGTGTAAAATATTCTTTTCTTTAGGTAACATAGAGTTCTCTCTGTTAAGATAACTCATATTATAATAGAGAAAGCGACACCTTGTCCAGAAAAATCCTGCGCTGGATACTTTTGCCCCGGCCGCATTGACATTCCCAGAAATAGATGATATATTGTCTTAAGAATTGGAGGGGAAGATGAACAAGGTCCTGATCATAAAATTAGGCTATTCCGAGACGCTGGATAAAGAAATTTCCACCTCTACTTCCTTAGGGGATGTTTTAAGAACCACCGTTATTCTCAACTTCTTTAAAAACGACAATGTCAGCTGGCTGGTAGATAAAAAAGCCGCGCCTCTTCTGGAAAATAATCCTTATATAAAACGTATTCTGATTTACAATCTGGGAACTGTCCTGCAGCTGCAACGGGAAAGATTTGATACGGTCATCAATCTGGAAAAAGTGCCGGGGATATGCGCCTTAGCTGACTCTATTGATGCCTGGAGAAGATTTGGCTTCCGGTTCGATGAATACAACGGAACAGCGCAAAGCTACGATGGCGCGGAACAAGTGCTGGCTCTTTCGCTCAGTCTCCATGAAAAAAGAGAAAACAAGAAATACTGGCAGCAAGCCCTGACCGAAATGATCGGCAAACAATGGCAGGAGGAAGGATATATTCTGGGATATAAACCCCACAGCAGTGTATGCTATGATCTTGGTTTTAACTGGGCTACAGGCCAAAAATGGAGAAATAAGGCCTGGCCTAAAGAGCATTGGGAAAAATTAGAAAGTATTCTGGGGGAAAAATACTCGATAAGCTGGCAAAAAGGAATGGACAATCTTTACGAATATATGGAATGGATAAATTCCTGCGCTGTAGTGGTCAGTAATGATAGTTTAGGCATGCATTTGGCCATTGCTTTCCATAAAAAGGTCGTCGCCCTGTTTGGGCCAAGTTCCTCTCAGGAAGTATATCTTTATGAAAATGGAAAAATACTCCTGCCGGATATGGAATATAAATGTATGCCCTGCCTGCAAAGAGAATGCTCCCAGCCGATACATTGTATGCGCTTTATACAACCCGAAGAAGTAGCCAAAGCAGTAGAAGAAATACTATCTATAACTCCAGCCCGGGAAGAAAAAACCTTCCTGGCTTCTTCTCAATAATGAATCCCCCAATGGATGAATTCAAAGTAGACGCTCATAAACTAATTTATCACGTAGACAGAGTATCCCAATGGCTCAAGGGGCAAGTTATTTATCCTCTCTATATAGAAATCGCCCCCTCCGGAGGATGCAATCACCGCTGTATCTTCTGCGCCTTAGACTATTTGCAATACCAGCCGGCTTATCTTTCCACAGATATTTTAAAAACATTTTTAAAAGACATTGCTCAAAAAGGTGTCCAAAGCATAATGTTTGCCGGAGAAGGCGAACCCCTTTTGCATAAAGATATTGCCGGGCTCATCGGATATTCCAAAGAACAGGGTCTGGATATCGCCGTTACCACCAATGGAGTCCTGCTGGCTAAAAAGCTTTCCGCGGAAATCCTGCCCCATCTGAGCTGGTTAAGAATCAGCCTGAATGCCGGCACAGCCAAAACTTACGCTTCCATTCATAACACAGCGGAAAAAGATTTTGAAAAAGTTATTAATAATATAGAAGAAGCCCTGGCGATAAAAAAACAGATAGGCTCCTCCTGCACCATCGGCGCTCAATTTCTGCTTTTAAATGAAAACTACCAGGAAGCCGAAGGTTTAGCCCAAAAACTTAAAGGTATCGGCGTTGATTATCTGATCATCAAACCTTATTCCCAGCATCCGCATAGTTTAAATCAACTGCGCTCTGCCTTAGACTATGAGAAACTGTTATTTCTGGAAGAAATGTTAAACAAGTATAACAGCGAAAAGTTTAATATTATCTTCCGAAAAAAAACAATGGTTAAAACCAAACGGAAAAAAATATACACCCAATGCCTGGGGCTTCCGTTTTGGACCTACCTGAGCTCTCAAGGCGACCTCTATGCCTGCAGTAGTTTTTTAGGCGACGCCCGTTTCCTCTACGGAAATATTTATCAGACTTCCTTTACCGAGGCCTGGAATTCTCAGCAAAGGGAAAGGATCAGCGAACTAATGCGCCATAATTGGGATATCGAACAATGCCGGCAAGTCTGCCGAATGGATGAAATCAACCATTACCTTTGGGAACTGAAAAATCCGCCGGCGCATGTAAATTTTATTTAAGCGCTAATGAATAAAAATAATTCACTGCGGAATAAAGCCAATCAGATTCGCGATGAAGTGCTGCGCGTGGCCACGCGTAACAGCGCCGGACATATCGCGCCTTCTTTATCCTGCATTGATATTCTGGTCGCTTTATATTACAGCTGTTTGTCTTACCGGGTAAAAGACCCGCTCTGGGACAAAAGAGACCGGCTGATTCTTTCCAAAGGGCATGGCTGTTACGGACTCTATGCCATCCTGGCTGAGATTGGCATTCTACCTCAGCAAGAATGGGAACATTTCTATACCGGAAAAAGCGCTCTTGCCGGCTGTATCGAACGTAATTTGCAGTATGGATTAGAAGCCGGATGCGGTTCTTTAGGACACGGCCTGCCCCTGGCCGCGGGCGCGGCCTGGGGAGCAAAACTGCAAAAGAAAAAATATCACATATTCTGTATTACCGGCGACGGGGAACTGCAGGAAGGCTCCAGCTGGGAAGCCCTGCAATTCGCGGTCAAACACGAACTGGACAATCTCACCATCATTATTGACCGCAACCTTCTGCAGGCTATGGATTTGCTGACTAACATTTTAGACAAAAAAGAAAGTGATTTAATCCAACGGCTGGAAGGATTCGGGCTGATGCCCGTTCCCTGTCCGGGACACGACGCCGAAAAACTGGCCGGCGTTTTCCAATGGGCAAAGACATCCTCTGCTAAAATTCCCCGGGTCATCGTCGCCCAAACCACCAAAGGCTTCGGCCTGAAATGTATGGAAAACGTTCCTAAATTCCATTATCGCCTGCCGACAAAAGAAGAATTGCGCATGGGCAAGAGTTATGAATAATTACAGAAAAGACATTGTTAACTGTCTAATTCCTTATTTCCGCCAGGACAAAAGGCTGTATCTGTTAGTCTGTGATATGGGCTTTGGAGTCGCCGACCAATTAACCAAAGAATTCCCGCAGCGGATCATCAACTGCGGAATTATGGAGCAGGCCACTGTGGGCATTGCCGCCGGAATGAGTATGAGCGGGCTAAAACCGGTGGTTTATTCTATTGTCAACTTTTTAGTATTCCGGGCCTTAGAACAAATCCGCAACGATATTGTCTTACAAAAACTCAATGTAAAACTTATTGCCACCGGCGTAAACGATTATTTTCAAACACTGGGCAACTCCCACTGCTGCGGTCAAGACGACATCGCGCTGATGCGGTTAATCAAAATGCCGGTTTTTGACCCCTGCAAGGAAGAGCGGGTCTTTACGGAAGTAGTTAAAGAATGGATAACCTCTGAGCAAGCCGGGTATATCCGGGTATAAAGGAGAAAAAAATGCCCAAAAAATCTTTATCCATCATAGCCGCGGTTATTGTGCTATCCGGGTATATTTTTCTGGAAAACGCCGGCGCGGAAACTATCTTTCTGAAAACAGGGGAACAAATCTCGGCCAAAATACTGGAAAAGAACGACGAATACGTAGTAATAGACTTTAACGGAACACCGATAACCTATTGTTCTTACGAAATCGAAAAGATTGAGGCCGACTCTCCGCAGCAACAGTTAGAAAATCAACTAAAACTGGCTGACCAATACAAAAAACAAAAAGACTATGCCTCCGCTAAAAAAGAATATGAAAAGGTAATCGAACTGGATCCTAAGTCCTGGATAGCCTATACCGAATTAGCAAATATCTACAGTATGGAAAAAGAGTTTACCCAAGCCCAAGACCTCTCGCTCAAGGCACTTGAATATAACGAAAAAAATTACCTGGCCTGGAGTATCTTAGGCACAAGTTATTACGCGTTAGGGGGAAATCTTAAAAAAGCCGAAGAAGCCCTTATCCGCTCTATGGAAATCCAACCCAACAATGACGCCTTCCAGGGCCTATTGCTGGTAACCGAAGGCTATGAAAAAAACAAGCAATATAAAGAGGCCAGAAACATCTTGTCACATCTTTCATCTTTCAATCCGCCCGCGGATCTGCAAAAAATAATTGAAGAGCAGCTTAAGCGAATAAAAAGATTTAAATAAGGACTGTTGACAAAATGCCCCCACCTATCTTAAGCATCATTATGCCCGCTCTGAATGAAGAAAAAAACATTGCCGCGGCCATCGAAGAAGCAGTCTTGACATTTGACAAGTTAAGGATAGCCGGAGAAATAGTCGTAGTCAACGACGGCAGTACCGACTCCACACAAGAGATAGCCCAACAAAAAGCAGAAAAACACCCTGAACAGGTGCGTATATTGAATCACTCCACTCCGCAAGGAATCGGCGCCTCTTTTTGGGATGGTGTAGATACAGCAAGGGGCGAAATCGTCTGTATGCTGCCCGGAGACAATGAAAACGAACCGGCAGAGACTTTACGTTATCTGAAACTTATGGAGGATGTAGACATAGTTGTCCCTTTCGTCGTCAACACCCAGTTGCGTTCCGGATTCCGGAAACTCCTGTCTTTTCTCTACCGGACAATAATTAACACCACCTTTGCCACCACTTTCAATTACACCAACGGCACCGTGCTCTACCGCAAATCCCTGTTAACCCAACTACCCAAGCGAAACCAAGGTTTCTTTTACCAGACCGACATCCTGATCCGACTGGTCAAACAAGGCTATCTCTTTGCCGAAGTCCCTTATAAATTAAGAGAGCGCACCGCAGGCCAATCCAAAGCCGTCAGTTTAAAGTCCCTGCGCAAAGTAATCAAAGGCTACCTGGCATTGGTCAAGGATATATATTTTACGAAGGAAGGGGCAGCTACCGCCTTCCCGGCAGACTCAGCCACAGCCAGGCGGAAATAAACATTGATAATTAGAGTTGACGGGGGAGGATAGGTGGGGGTGAAAAATAGGGATAGGAATATTAATATTGTAGGGACAGGCCCCCGTGCCTGTCCGATACTAAATAAACAATGCCAAGAATAATAACCAGAAAACAAATACGATTAAAGAATTATGATTATTCGTTAAATGGACATTATTTTATTACCGTATGTTCAAATGATAGAAGGATCATATTTGGTGAATATAAAAATCCTGTAGGGGCGCTGCTTGCCTGCGCCCGTAACAATATCAATTTAACAACAATTGGCAACATAATTGATAAACAATGGAATAATATCCCCAATCAATATGATAACATCAAATTGGATCAATATGTCATCATGCCTAATCATATTCATGGCATTTTAATAATTGATAATCGGGCGCAGGCAAGCAGCGCCCCTACAATTTCTCGAATTATTCGTTCATTTAAAATCTAAAAATAAAATTATCTTGTAATATAAACGATAAAATGGTATCTTTAAAATAGAGGTGAAATATGAAAAAATACTATCAATTACCTATTTTGATCGAGAAAGATGAAGATGGTTTTTATGTTGTAGAATGTCCTGTATTTAGCGGCTGTTACACCCAGGGGAAAACTATGGACGAAGCTTTAAAAAACATACGAGAAGTAATTGCCTTGTGTCTTGAAGAAAAAGAAAATAAAGAAGCTCTCAAAAACTTTCATCCTCAAGAATTAATCTTCTCCACTTTATCTTATGCCTAAACTGCCATTAATATCCGCAAAAGAGGCTATAAAAGCATTTGAAAAAATAGGCTATCAAGTTATTCGTCAACGGGGCAGCCAT
>JAZDEE010000131.1:0-3547 GCA_043809065.1 Candidatus Omnitrophota bacterium
CTGCCGGCAGGCAGGTTCCCCCCCACAGGCCGCAAAGACCATTCAACCTCCGATGAGACTAATGTAGGGCCCGTTCCCCGAACGGGCCGCAATGACGATTCAATAACAGATAAAATTATACAAGAAATAAGCAACCTCGATATAAACTCTATCCCTCCTATTCACGTAGTAAATAAAGTGCTGGAATGGAAAGAAAGATTAAATGGAAAAAATACACATTCTGCCTCCAGAAATAGTAAGTAAAATAGCCGCCGGCGAAGTAATTGAACGCCCCGCTTCCGTCGTTAAAGAACTGGTGGAAAATGCCATTGACGCGGAGGCTGAATCAATAGAACTGTGCCTAAAACACGCAGGAAAAACCCTTATACAAATCAAAGACACCGGCACCGGCATTGAGCCGAAAGACATGGAAAAAGTATTCATCCGCCATTCAACCAGCAAGATAAATTCTATAAACGAACTTTACAATATAAATTCGCTGGGTTTTCGCGGAGAAGCCCTTTACAGCATATCCGCCATATCCGACGTGATTTTACGCAGTAAAACCAAAACAAGCGAAACAGGCTGGGAAATTCATTGCCGCGGGAATGAATTACTCTCCTTACGGCCGGCCCCCCTTTTTCGCGGCACTGAAATAGAAATAAAAGAACTTTTTTTTAACACCCCCGCCCGGAAAAAATTCCTGAAATCAGATACCGCGGAATTAAACCAAATCCTGAATATTTTTATACCTTACGCTGTTCTTTACCCTGAGGTTAGATTCCTGCTGGCTAATAACGGAAAAACCCTTTTTGACTTACTGCCTCAAAAAAGCTATACCAGCCGTATCTCGGAAACATTAAACCTCGAAGAAAAACATCTAATGGAAATTAAACGGCAATATCCCGAAGAAGAAACTTCCATCCACGCCATACTCGGAGATATTAATATCCAAAGAGGCAATAAAGATTTACAGTTCTTCTTTATCAATGGCCGGCCCATACAAAGCCGCAACTTAAGTTTTCATCTAGACCAGATATATAAACTTATTTTTCCCGAAGAAGCTAAACCGTTCTTTGCAATTTATATAAAAATCCCTCCTGCCAATGTCGACGTTAATGTTCATCCCGCTAAACGTGAAGTAAAGATTAAAGACGAATACCGCCTTGTTTCCCTGCTGCGCTGCTTATGCGAACAAACCCTTATGTCTTACGGAAAAGCTAAACTTGCTAAAGAGCAAATCTTTCAATTAAACAGGGCTGCCGATGGAACCGCGCCGAAAGGCTGGCTGCCGCCGGATAACTGCAAACCATTTGAACATGCGCCATTATTATTTAATACGGAAAGCGCCGCTGCTCATCAACAAAACACCTTAGCCAAAATGCTTTCCGAATCGTATTTTATCGGCACTTTCCAAAAAAAATACCTCCTCTTCGGGACTGAAAAATCGCTTTTGGTAATCGACCAGCACGCCGCAGCCGAACGCGTTAATTACGAAAAGCTAATCCAACAGATAGAAAGAAAAAGCATAGAAATACAAAATATCCTCACCCCGATATTAATCAAGATAACCCGGCAGGAAATGCTCGCGTGGGAAGAAACTAAAGATAAACTTGAAGAACTGGGATTTTCAACCACGCTCTGGGATAACGATTCCATTGCCATACATTCGCATCCACACCTAATAAATAACCCCGAAATTGCCATCCGCAATATCATATCCGATGAAAATGCCGCCGGCTGCGATGTTCACGCCGTAGCCCGCAGGGCATGCAGGCAGTCTATTATGGTAGGATATCAAGTAAAAAAGGAAGAAGCCGAATCTTTAAGAAAACAGCTTCTGGAATGTGCCGCCCCTTTCACCTGCCCCCACGGCAGGCCCACAGTCATCGAAATCCAGGAAAACCTGCTGAACAAACAATTCCTAAGAACATAGGACGAAACGGTGTAGGGCCCATTCCCCGAAAACAATGTAGGGTCCGTTCCCCGAACGCGTCGGAATGCCAAAATAACATCACAATTCCCTAAAATCTATCTTTGAATACGGATATTTTTGCCAATTGTCAACTAATCCTTTACGTACCGGGTTATCCACGATGTATTCCGCAATCTTTTCCAATGATTCTTGCCTGCGCACAACATGCTCATAAAAATTTTTCTGCCACAATGGGCGCACGCCAAACTGTTCGCCTACCGCGCGCGCTGTATATCGCTTAAAAGCCGTAACCCAATTCTGCAAAGACTTGCCGTATTCTTCTTTTAATTTTAACAATAAATGGACGTGATCCGGCATAACACAATAGGTAAATACCGTTACTTCGCGCGCGCACGTTACCCTAAAATCGATTTCGTCAATAATGATTTTTGGTATGTCTTTGCGGGCAAAATACTGTTGTTTATTATAACTACACAACGTTACAAAAAACACGGTATCGCAATCAGAATAATCAAAACACTTTAAATGAGTTTGTTTGCGCTTCGGTAATTCCTCTTTTCGGCCCGCTCGGGGAGCGGGCCCTACATTGTCATCCATTTTTTCCGTCATTTATATCTGCGCAGCCCTACGCCGTTTCCCATGTATTTCGTTCATTACATTATATGATATTTTCTTATCCCACATTACACAAAAGATAATGTAGGGCCCGTTTCCCAAACGGGCCGCAGAAATATATAGATATACACAATACGTAGGGCGCGTTCCCCGAACGCGCCGGATAGGCCAGTTTTAAGAATGCGCCCTACATTGTGAATTCCGGCATGGTTAATTTTAGGGCGTTCGACATGGAAATATCTTCCATGCATAAATAGAGATTCAGCTTAGATGAATGTTTAGTTAACAGCTCTATCATTTTCTTATAAATGCCGAGCCTTAACTGGTATGGGTACCTTAATTTATTGTCAAAACCTAACAATAACTCTTCATTAAGTATGCTGTTTTCAGGGAAACGCCTTTCAATCACCTGTTTTAATGCGGGGCTAAACCTGAAAGTGCCGATACTTATCCAGGCAATATGTTTTGGTTTTATCTTCGTAAACAAATCTTCGATTAATAACGCGTATTCTTTTTCCCAGCTATCAAAATAAATCACCGGGTCAAAATGAAATCCCGCCTTATACCCTGCCTCAACACACTTCAAAGCCGCCGTAAGCCTTTGCTTTAATGAAGGAGTAAAGAATTCATTTTCGTCAATTACGCTTTGCGGGTTAAGCGACCAGGAAACAACAATATTGCCCGAATGGCGCGCCTCTAAAATATTCTTTACATTCACGCTCTTTGTTTTAAATTCAAAAACAACATTTTCCTGTTTACGGAAAAATTCGATGATAGGGATAGAATACCGCGTAATCTCGTCTAAAACCAAAGAATCGGAAAATTCACCGGTCCCCATGCGCATACCAGCTTTTTTATAACAGCTAAATTTCTCAAAGAAACTATCAATATTTGAAGACAAGATTATCCCGCGGCTGTTCACATACCCTTGCAGAAAACAATAGTCACAATCAAAAATACACCCGAATCCTAAATTAAGTATATGATAACCACATCCTAAAGCGCCTTTGGTGCAGG
>JAZDEE010000132.1:0-4624 GCA_043809065.1 Candidatus Omnitrophota bacterium
ATCTTCCGGCGCCGCCTGTTTGATCTCCTCAATGGATTTGAAATAAGTCAGCAAAGCCCGTTTTCTTCGCGGACCAATCCCGGAAATATCATCCAACTCGGAAAAACGCATACTGCCGCGTTTTATTTTATGATGGTAAGCCAGCGCAAACCGGTGGGCTTCATCGCGAATCCTCTGCAGAAGATGTAGTAATTTAGAATCCCGGGGTAAATGCACAGGATTCCCTTGCGGGGTCCAAATAGTTTCCCGCCGTTTGGCCAACGCCATCACCGGCACGTTTATTCCTAATGTCTGTAATTCTCTTTGGGCCCGCAACAAGTGCCCTTTGCCTCCGTCAATCATTATTAAATCAGGAAGTTTATTCTTTTCTTCCTGAATAACCTTGCCAGGCATCTGAGGCAGGGTAAACCTGCGCCGCAACACTTCCCCAATCATCGCGTAATCATCCCCGCCTGCCGGCCCGCTTCGACTCGCGTCGAGCGAGGCGAGCGAGGCAGGTATCCCCCGCACTGTTTTGATCCTGAATCGGCGGTAATTATTTTTATCCGGGCAGCCGTCCTCAAAACTTACCAGAGAACCAGTCATCGCCGAACCGCTGATTTGAGAAATATCATAAGCCTCAATGCGGCAGGGAACATGAGGAAGGCCAAGTAATTCCTTTAATTGTTCCAGCAGGGTCTGCGGATTAGTTTGGCATGTTTGAGCAACAATCTCATTTAAAGCGCCGATTCGGTCTCTGAGCAAGGCCGCCTGTTCATAAGCTTCCTGGGCTGCGAACTGCCCCATCAGCTTTTCCAACCGCCGAAGCAGCTGATTATATTTACCCTCTAGAAACAACCCTAATTGTCTTAAATTTTCCCGGTACAATTCACGCTCAATCTTTCCGGCACATACTCCCGGACAAAGCTTCAGATGATAATATAAGCAGGGCTGTTTAGGCAGCCGCCGGCTCGCCTGGCCGGCTCGCCTGGCCGGCGAAGCCTGGCCGGCGCTCGCCTCTCGGCGCTCGCCTCGGGGCGCTCGCCTCGGGGCGAAGCCACGGGAAGCCACGGGAAGCCGAGGGAAGCCTGGCCGGCAGCTACGAAAAGGCAACACCGTCCTTATCGTCTTCAGCGCCGCTTTCAGCAGTTGGACATCTGTATACGGTCCGTAACAGCGCACACCCTTTCCCGGCTTACCCTGAGCGCCGTCCGCCAAAGGTTTGTGGCGGGCAATCACTACAGCAGGATACTCCTCATTATAGTCTATGATGACAAAAGGATAACTTTTGTCATCTTTCCAGGCAAAATTATAATAAGGCCGGTGTCTTTTAATTAAAATGTTCTCCTGCAATAACGCCTGCGCTGCGGATACAGTGGAAATATATTCTATACTTTCCAAATGTTCCAGCATTGCCTGAATCTTACCCCGCGCCGCACCTGGCGCAGAGTGGTGAAAATAAGAGGCTATCCGTTTTTTCAGCGAAGAAGCCTTGCCTACATAAATTATGCGGCCGGCGGCATCCTTCATTAAATACACCCCCGGGGCATCCGGGGCATCCCAGCCAAATTTATTATTTCGTAGAGACATAACATGTCGTGTCCCTGCATTTTTTATTTCCTTCCCGTTATCCATCCGCTGAATATCTCCTCTTCTTCACGGGCAAACACTTTCAGCGCTCCCCAATAGACTAACAACGCTGCCGCTATAGACAACAAAAGCCATCCACAAAGCAAGGGTAAATTTTCCCCTTTCACTCGCGCGGAACCAAACGCCCCTGCTAAAATAAAAAATCCCCGGTAAAACATCAGCCACAAAACCGCGGACATAACGCCGGCCGCCAGACTTACCCGCCCAAAACTAATCCAAAGTCCCTCTACCCGGCCTATCTTGCGGCTCAACATCGCCAAGAGGAAAAGAAAATTGACCGTTACAGAAACAGACGTGGCCAAAGCCAGTCCGGCTACTTTTAGCGGCCACATAAGAATAACATTAAGGAGCACATTAATCCCCAGCGCGATGCCTGCGGCTTTAACCGGCGTAACTGTATCGTGAAAAGCATAAAAACAACTGCCCAATACTTTTACCCCGGCATACCCGGTTAAGGCCAGAGAATAAAATAAAAGAGAACAAGAAGTAATCCGGGTGGAATAAGCGGTAAAACTCCCTCTTTCGAATATTATTTTTATTAAGGGCGAGGCCAATACCATCAGCCCGGCTGTCGCCGGAACCATCATCACAAACACACTGCGCAGCGTAAAAGACATACTCTCTTTTAACTGAGCAATATCCCGGCGGCAAACCATTGACGAAAATACCGGAGTAGCTACCTGAGACAGCGCTATCGCAAACAAGGACAAGGGAAACTGGACCAAACGATTGGCATAATAAAGCGCAGCCACAGCGCCCTGCCCCACTATCCCGCTAAAAGTAGCCAGGATAGTGTCCACAAAAACATTGGCCTGATAAACCGCGATGCCTAACGTGCGCGGAATCATCAGTTTGATTATTTTCCGGATTTCTCCGGAAACGCCTTCCAGAGGCTTCCCTCTCCCCTGGGTAAACAAGCCTGTCCAGAGCATAGGCACCTGAATCAAAACCTGCAGCGCTCCGCCAGCCAACACCCCCCAGGCCAATGCCTCCACAGGTTCAGTCAGGCGGGAAGCAAGCAAAAACACAGAGGCAATCAAACCTATATTCATCATACACGGAGCTAATGCCGGTAAAGTAAAATGCCGCAGAGAATTTAATACCGCCATAGCATAAGCAACCAAACCAATGAAAAATACACAGGGAAACATCATCCGGATCAGCCGTACAGTAAGAGCGAACGTTTCCGGCTCAGCGATAAATCCGGGCGCGGCTATCTTCACTAGATATGACGCGCCAGCCTCTCCTAACAACACGATCGCCCCCAGCAAAAGTAAAAAAACGGTAAGCAGACGCCGGGATACCTGCCAAAACTGCGCAGTCTGTCCTTTTTCCCGCAAATGGGAAAGAACCGGCACTACCGCGCTGTTTACGCTGGATTCCCCTACCACGCTGCTCAATAGGTTGGGGATACGAAAAGCCACCACAAAGGCCTGCGCCCCCAATGTTGTGCCAAAGAATTTAGCGATAACGACATCGCGGATAAATCCCAGGACACGGCTGGCTAAAGTAGCCGCGCTGATTAGGCGCGTTGACGTGATTAGTGTTTTTTTCTCTTTCATCGCTTGACAAACAGCCTATGATATGTTAAGTTAATACGAACGTATTTAGTCTCATTACACTTTAAAATCCGAAATTCGAATATCGAAATTCGAAACAAACCTGAATTTCCAAATGCTCAAATTTTCAAAACTAAAAACTTTTTCGCATCCTATTCTTTAGGTATTTGTTTCCCTCATTTGGATTTTGGTCATTTGTACATTGTTTCGGATTTCGAACTTCGTGCTTCGGATTTAATTGTTTTATATCTCCAAAAAGTAAAATGGCTCTATATGTAAATTTATTAGTCTCATTTGTATTAGATAAACAAAAATAAGGAGTAAAAAAATGCCTATTAAGCAATCTGCTTATAAAGAACTGGGGAAATCCAAAAAAAGACATATTAGAAACATCAACATAATCTCTGAGCTTAAGACATTAAATAAAAAGTTCTTAGACTTTCTGGCTGAGAACAAAATTGAAGAAGCAAAAAATACGCTTTTGCAATTGACTTCTAAACTGGATAAAGCCGCGGCCAAGAAAATAATTCATCGCGGCAATGCTTCCCGAAAAAAATCCCGTCTGATGCTCCGGTTAACCAAAAAATCTACGGAAGCTGGAAGTCCGAAGATTGAGGCTTGAAGATGGAAGTTGGAAGCTTAAAGATAGAGTTTTCAGCTTCCAGTTTCTAACTTCAATCTTAAATCCTCCTGCATCAAGCTTCTATCTTCCGGTTTATGTCTGTTAACAAACGCGCTATCAAAAGTTCCAAAGCAATTCGAGGGTTCTGCCGGCCTAATTTAATATCTCTGTCGGCAAGCTGTAAATATCTTATCCTCCGCTCAAAAGAAAAACTATTCTTTTTGGGTCTTTCCGATATTATTTTATGGGCAAAGGCGCCTAAAATTTGCGCCGGATGCACTGCGTCTTTAAGCAACGCGTCCAGGATACCTAACGCCCCGGCGGCATTCCCGGCAGATACCGCATCAAAAAGCTCAAAAGCATTAGCGGTAAAATCCGCGCCCACTAAACACGCCACATCTTCCCGGCAAATCAACTCCCGATTACCCGTATATAATACCAGATTATTTAAAGCGGAAGTTAAAAGCTGTAAGTCCGCCCCTAAATGTTCAATTAAAAGCTCCTCTGCCTCCGGAACAATCTTCTTGCCGCTTTCTTTGACCCGCTCTCTAAGCCAATCCGAAAGCTGCTTGCCTTTAAGAGGAACGCAAAAGACCAGCCGCGCATATTTGGAAACCTCTAAAAGAAATTTTTGTTTAAGATTACTTTGAACAGTCTCCAAAATCAGACAAGTATGCTGATTCAGGCGGCCTTTTAGGTATGTAAGAATAATCTCCTTATCCTCTGCCGAAAATTCTTCCGCATCACGCACCAAAACTACCCTTGTGCTGCTTAGAAAAGGCGCCGCCCACACACACTCTAAAACCTGCTTCGC
>JAZDEE010000133.1:0-3110 GCA_043809065.1 Candidatus Omnitrophota bacterium
GGCTGGCCGGAATAATTCTGGCGGCGGCGGCCCGGCGCATTCCTGTAGTAATTGATGGTTTTATTTCTGCCGCCGGTATGCTGATTGCCTGTCAGTTAGAACCGAAGGTTAAAGATTATCTTATTGCCGGGCATTGTTCCGTGGAAAAGGGGCATAAGATTGTCCTGGATTATCTGGGGTTAGCGCCGCTTCTGGATTTAAATTTGAGATTGGGAGAGGGCACCGGAGCTGCCCTGGCCATGCATTTAGTAGAAGCGGCAGCGCGCATCCTGGAGGAAATGGCCACCTTCCAGAGCGCCGGAGTGTCGGAGCAGGCTGAGAAAGTAGAAAACCAACGATGCTGAAAAGGTTCCTGGCAGCCGGGCAATTTTTAACTATCCTGCCTGTTCGTATCAGCGCGGAAATGGAAGAAAAAGACTGGGGAAAATCTCTGCTTTATTTTCCGATTATCGGGGCATTGATTGGCGCTATATTAACCGCGCTGTCCTGTCTTTTTAGTTGTTTGCCTATACTGCCCAAAGGGGCCTTGATTTTAGCGGCTTCTGTTATTTTAACCGGCGGGATTCATTTAGACGGATTTGCCGATACCTGCGACGGCTTTTATGGCGGGAAATCCAAAGAAAAAATCCTGGAAATCATGCGGGACAGCCGTATAGGCGTGATGGGAGCGGCCGGAATAGTAATTTTATTGCTCCTGAAATTTAGTTTGATAGTCAGTATTCCCGGGCATTTTCTATGGAGGTCGTTGATCATGATGACCGTATTTGGCCGCTGGGCGCAGGTTTTGGCCTGTTTTGTTTCCCCTTATGCCCGTCAGGAGGGCAAGGCCGGAGTTTTTATTGAATGCGCCGGGAAAAAGGAGTTTATTGCGGCCACCGCAATTGCTTTGCTGTTGTTTTTATTAATGGGGCGGCTCAGCGGAATGATTATATTTGGCCTGGCAGCGGTAGTAGTTTTTTTATGCATAGCCTGGATAAAAGGAAAGATAGGCGGAATGACCGGCGATACTATTGGCGCGGTTAATGAAACAGGAGAAACCGCGGTTCTTCTGTTAAGCCTTGTTTTAAAAATGTAGGGCCCGTTCTGAACGGGCCGTAAAAAGTATTAAAAATCAGAAAGGAGCGGGAAAGATGAAAAAAAATCAGTCGGGTAAAAAAGTATCCGCCAAACAGGAAAAGCCGGCGGCTGTTGCCTACCGGATGCGCTGTCCCAGAACGGCCAACGGACTGTCTCACTATGTGCCGGCGGAGAAAAAGGCGTTGGTGTAAGCTATATCTAATGAGGTAACTACTGTTTTATTACATAAGTTCCTAACGTTTCCCTCCCCCTTGTGGGGAGGGTCAGGGAGGGGGTGTCCGACGGACTTCACCCCCACCTATCCTCCCCCTGCCTACCGGCCGGCAGGCAGGGGGGAGGAACTTTAAAAATTTATGTAAGTAGTCTGCTAATTTGTCGACTATTGCAAAATTCGTTCAAAAGAGGAACATATCTATGCGCGCGAAGTTAGAGAAATCGTTACATCAGGAAAATATTGATGAACATAACTTGCTGATTGACCCGGATAACATATTCTGGGCGCTGGTCTCGGATAAAGATGTTCATGGTGAGGCTGGTAAGAAAGTTTTTTCTTTATATCAAAGGCTTAAACCCAAGCTTGATGTTGTGATGCGCAATTTCCGGTTCAAAACTGATTTGAACTCGGTTTATATCAATCCTACGGATTTGTGCAATGCCGATTGCGCGTATTGTTATATCCCCTCGGTGCAGAGAAAGAAGGGCGTGCAGATGAGCCGGGAACAGCTGGTCTATGTCTTGAAAAAGATAGACAGGTATTTCCGCGCCCGCCGGGAAGCTTCTTTCAAACCGATGATCATCTATCACGGAAGCGAGCCGCTCTTAATGAAAGATATCCTGTTTTCGTCCATAGCGGAATTCCACACTAAATTTCATTTTGGAATTCAAACCAACGCGCTCCTGTTGGGAAAAAAGGATGTGGATTTTTTAAAATCCTATCAAGTCAGCCTGGGTATATCCCTGGATTCGCCGGATCAGAGAATAAATACGTTCACCAGAAAGGCCGGCGCCGGCAGTAATTATAGCCAGGCTGTGCAGGCAATTAAATGGTTTGGCGGCTATGCCGGCTTGAGTGTGATTGCTACTATTACCAAATATAACCTGAAAACCATGCCGGACTTGGTGCGTTTTCTGCACGCTCAAAAGGTACCCTGCCTTTTACTCAATCCGGTCAGGGCCACGCGCAAGGCCACGGTGAAATTACGCCCGCCGCAAAAAGAATTAACCCGCTATTTTATCCAGGCCGCAGAGACGGCAATCAATCTGGCCAGACGTTCCCGGCGGCGGATTATTATCGGAAACTTCTCCAATATATTGCTGGGAATAACCGCGCCCCAGGCGCGCCGGATGATGTGCGATATTTCGCCCTGCGGCGGCGGGCGCTGTTTTTTCGCGGTCAGCGCGCAAGGCAAGACCTTTCCCTGCGGGGAATTTATAGGATTAGAAAAATTTAATGGCGGCAATATTTTTACCGACTCCATCGGGGAAATTATGTCCTCAGCGCCGTTTAAAAAAATAAGGTCAAGAGTAGTGGAAAAAATTGAAGAATGCGATATCTGCGTTTACCGGAATATCTGCGGGGCGCCCTGTCCGGCGGAGATATATTCTTTATCTAAGACGGTATCGGGAAAATCGCCCTATTGCGAATTCTATAAAGAGATAATCCAGTACGCCTTCCGGTTAATTGCTCAGGACAGGATTAAATATCTTTTTCGTAAAAATGCGTTTGAGGACGTTAAATACGAATACAAATTAAACGTATGGAAATAGTAAATATTGTCTCTGCTTATTGTTTAGACTTGTGGGCCGGTGACCCGGAGGGTTTTCCCCATCCGGTCCGGCTGATGGGGAAAATAATCGGTTTTTTGGATAACCGCTTAAACAAGCGGGCGCGTAGTAAATGGGGAGAACGGATAAATGGCGCGCTGGCTGCTTTGGCTACGGTAGGAATCAGCGCTGCCTTGGCCTGTTTGCTCATCCAGGTGGCCAGGGGAGTTAACCCCTGGCTGGGGAATTTAGTCTGCATCTATTTAGGC
>JAZDEE010000134.1:0-3663 GCA_043809065.1 Candidatus Omnitrophota bacterium
TTTCTCCGGTAGGCAATTCCGGCCATCCTTTTTCCTGAAAATACCGGCATCTTTGGGGAAAATTGCACATCTTACAGCGATAATTACATCTGTAAGTAACCAAAAACGTCCCCAGAATCGGCCCGCATAACGGCCGTCCCAGGCGCATCGAGGCCTGGATAAGCAGATATTGCCCGGCGCGTTTAAAAAGCCAGTCTAACCGGCCTTTTTTAACCTTATCCTTGATGAAATCAAAATAGACTTTTCGTATCATGTTTTTCCCGGGCGATTACACGGAATCGCCCCTACATTGTTTTTGTTTCGGGCGGGCACAGGGGCCCGCCCCTACAATCATTTAAACAAATTTGCCAATATGCTTTGATAGGCCTCGCAGGGAGTCCAGCATTGCGGGCATTGCTTTTGGCAAATCTGCTCTCTGCATTTAATGCGCTCAGGAGACTGCCACAATTTATAAATATCATACCCGTAATCAGCCACATTACCTACCGGCTTATTGTATATACTGCAGGGATAAACTGTCCCGTCTGCCGACATGAAAAATGACGCCCCCATCGCCTGGCAGGGAATAGGGGTTTCATTTTTCTCCAGATAAATCCGCGCGAGATGTTGATAGCGTTTTTCCAACAAGGCCACGGGGTTTAAACCTTTGCGCGGTTTATCTATATCCCTTAGTTGGTTCCACAGCTTTTCTTTGTCGGCAATCCCGGCAATGCCAATATTGGCGTAGTAATGCGCTGAACGCTGAAGTAAATTTACATGAAAATCACGGTAACCCAAGTCCCCAATCCGCTGCCGCACAGCTTCAAACGTCTCCGGAAATTTATCCGCGTTGTCCGGCTGTAAGGTCATCCCCAGGAAAACATCAAACCAACGGCTCCTGAACAAACGCAGTCTGCGGAATGTTTCCACGGCCCTCTCCCCTGACCCGGGAACGCCGCGGATCTTATCGTGCAATTCCGGCGGACCGTCTAAGCTGACCGTAACCAACAGCTTCGGCGGATTATACAGCGATAATATTTTCTTAACGCTTTCTTCCACCAGGTCAGGGTTAAACCCATTAGTGGGAAAATCCAGCAGATAGAGCCGGCGGCAATGCTTAAATATAGCTTCCATTATATCCATCAGGTCTTCACGTAAAAATATCTCCCCGCCGCTTAAATTAATCCAGGAGAACTCGTTGGATTTGGCAAAAAAGCCGCGGATCTGTTCCAAAGATAATTCTTTGCTGTGAGATTTGCTCCAGATATTACACATTTTACACCTAAGCTGACAGCGGTTAGTAAGGATATAAGTCATCCGGTAGGGCTGTCTCAGCTCGGCAAAATTGCTCGCCGCTATGTTCTTCGTTAAATAGAACAGTTCCTTCAACATCCTCTTTCCCTGTGTGCAAGTCTTACATTATTTTAATAAATCCTCCAGGCCGCAAGACAACAGCACCGATTTATTAAGAATAGTTTCTTCTCTCTGATTGAAATTATCTGCGGTCATCCTGATAAGTTTAGTAACAATATTCCTGCCAAGCATAATTCGGTTTATTTTTTTTAAATAATTTTCGGTTTTCTGGTAGAAAAGAGTGGCGTACTGTAAAAGTTTGTCATAAGGAATCGAATCAATAATCCATCCACCCTTTTTGAAGCTGGTAATAGGAGGACGTATATTTTTATTGATCTCAATCGTTAAATCTCCCTCCCGATCTTCAATCCAATGATAGCCTATAATATACTGTACCCGGCAAGTCTTTCCTTCCTCTTCGGTATTATAGATGTATGTAAAAACAAAATTCTCGGTATCGAAATCCTGATGTATCTTCACCGTTTCCAATGCCTTCACGGTGCGGATGTTATATCCATTACACAATTGCATATAACTTTCCCTCCAGTTGTCGAGCCAGTTTTCAATTTCGGTACGATTCAAAAAAAGCGGCAGAAGATCCTGCCTAAGGTTCACATCACTGACAGCGTTCATCTTGAGCGTAAGTTTATCGAAAAGGGTGCGCAAATCCCTGGCCTCTTTCACATCTTTAGCCGATAGATAATCCAGGTCGGGAACTATCTTGTTGTTCATATACCATAAAAGGTCATAGATATCCCGCCCCTTTTCTTCATAAAAAGCCTTGCCTACGCCACGCCTTCCACGCAGGAAAATCGCGGCTAATTTGCTGGCCATAAGCGTTGACATATTATAAGTCACGATCACAAAGGAAAGCTGGCCACGATTGATAGGATGGCGCTCAGTCGCCGTTTTGGGAGCGGTAAAATGGTTGAGATCAATTTTGACATGCACCTGATTTGATGGATAGCCGAAACTTAATGCTCCACCTGCATTGAATTTTAGCAAGAGCCCCCTTCCCGTAACAATCTTGGCAGTCAAAAAACCTGGATGCGCGCTATATGCGTGAGAAAAATGTTCTTCAATTTCTTTTTTTAGTTTATCCAGAAAATTCTTGGTTATTTTTTCAGAAACTTCGAAATCCAGATCAACCGACATGCGATCTAATTCGTGAATAATGCGCAGCGCAGAACCGCCGTACATTATCCATTTATTATATCCGGAATGGTGATAAATAAAGTTGAGGACATAAAACTGAAGTTCCTCCTTAAGGACATTGCGGAACGTTTCGGCATCCATCCCGCCATGCGGGATAAGACCATTCAGTTTCCTTTTTAAAACGGCAAGAATATGCTCACTCATCGTTAACGTGTTTTTTTATCATTGTGTCCAATTTGGTCCGTTCATTTTTATCCATTTCATCAATATCTACCCGTAATTCTTCAACAAGTGCTTTAATGTCTTTTGCCCGAACACTGCGGAACTGGTAAGTCTTAAAATAGAGTAGATCAAACAAGGCTTTTGCTGGAGAAGCGATGAAGAAGTCAAACCTCCCGGACCGCCCGTCTACCGGCTTTTCTGCCGACAATGCAGGCGATACAAGCGAAGCCCCCTTCCCCTGCATCAAAGAAAAATCCGAAAACAGCTCTTCTTTTATCGTCTGATAGGTAAAAATGCCGGCTTTTGTCTTATAGGTTCTGGTCACTTTCGGCGTAACAGAAGTAATGCTGTATATGGCTTCCGTAGTAAGATCGTAAAATTGTAGAGCGGACCACGAACTGATATAGGAAGGTGTTCGGATAATGTTCGCCAGGTAAAAAGAATAGGAAATATCGTTTCTATTTTTGCTAAAAAAATCGGCTGATATATACAGCCCCCTTTTTAGTTGAAGTATCTCTCTATGCTTCAGAAAGCGGCTAATATACGTATCCACTGATGTCTCGGCCAGTCCTAACTGTTTGCCGAGCTGATATAAACTGTCTTTGCTGAAGTAGGGCAAAGATTTTAACTGTTCTAATAGGTTTTTTTTGCTTTTCATAATTATGACATAAGTGTATCATAAAAGAAACGCACTGTCAAGAAAATTCCTCAGTTTTGCTGCGGATATTCTCTTTATCAAAATAAGCAGTCTTGAGCCCTTCAAAAACTTCTGCCGGCGTAATGCTTTTCATACACATACCTTCACCCCGCGGATGCCGGCATCTGTTGATCTTGGCGTTATAATTAGTGATGCAGGGACTGCAGGATAGATTCTTATAAAAATAAATACTATTGGCGCCCCAGGGGCCGTAAAGAAGCGGGGTGTTCGGGCCGTATAAACCGACAACCGGCACA
>JAZDEE010000135.1:0-4285 GCA_043809065.1 Candidatus Omnitrophota bacterium
CTGGTTAAAAACTGCTCATCATGTTTGATTAAGTCCACAATAGCCAAAATATGTTCGGAAGAAAACATCGGGTATTTTTTCCCGCTTTTTCGCAGCTCTTCCTGCAATGCCTTTTCCGTGTCATCCAGCTTTTCCCCGGCCAAAAGCCGGGCGACTACCTGCATCTTCACCGCCTCTTCCAACTCCTCCACCAAATAAAAGGCATCGGCAAAGCGTTCACCAATACATACGGCTCCATGATTCCTCAGCATAACCACATTATTGGCTTTCAGGGCGGCAATGACCTTTCCGGCCGGGTTACGCTGGGCGTAGACTGCTCAATTACCGGAACATTTCCCAGAAACAATCTGTTTTCAAAAGTTACGCTTTGCAGACTGCTGTGGGCATAGAAATAGGCGTTAGCCAGCGGCGGATGGCAGTGAATCACCACCTGATCCGGAAAATTTTGATGGATTAAACTGTGCAAAGGAAATTCCGTGGACAAGCCTTTAGTGTCCCCGCCGGAACAAATATTCGCCTTTAAAATATCATCCTCTTTCAACTCCCCCAGGCAAGTACCGCTTCGGGTAATCAGGATAACATCCTTTTCCAAAGCAGCGCTAAGATTTCCCCCTTTAGCCGCGGTTAAGCGCAAGGAATAGAGCTTTTTGCCAATTCCGATCATCTCGGTCTTTAACTGTTTTTCTTTGTTCATAGGATTAAGTTAGATGGAAATACATGGTTAGATTGTTTATAGAATTGAAAAAATTTTGCCAGGATAATCAATTTTTAAAGTAAAGTTACCCAAAAAGCTTTTAACCCCCAGCAATGGTATTTGTAGATTTGGCATAAAATCTATTAACACATTTTCTGTTAAAAAATCAAAGGCTTTAACACAAACTGTATGGCTGTATGCCGCAGTTATGCCATTGCCAGTGCTTATTTTTTTCTGATATCCTGATTGTAAATTATGACCTAATGGCGGGGCAAACGAGGCTGGCAGTGCACATTCATCGGCACCAGTATCAATTAAGGCAAATACATTCAGTTCTTTCTTGTTTTCGGGGTTAATAATTGTAATTGGGATATACGGTCTGGCAATATCTCCTGGTCTAGTAATTGTAAAAGGGTAATTTTCAACTAACATAATAAATATGCACTAATCCTTCA
Organism: Candidatus Omnitrophota bacterium; assembly: GCA_043809065.1. GTDB lineage: Bacteria > Omnitrophota > Gorgyraeia > JAFGHF01 > JAZDEE01 > JAZDEE01. The sequence continues at coordinate 1,150 of JAZDEE010000135.1, forward strand.
ACTGGAACGTACAGGAGAAAGGGGCTTTTAATGCCTCTTTTTAATGCCGCGTTCAAAGCTTCTTCCGGTGTATTGCCTGATCCTATAATAGTATTATCAGTTACACTTTTTATCGCAACATATTGCCCATTATATTTATCCGAATTAACTAATACTTTTTCCATATTTATTTCCCGCCACACTAATTATAATATATTTACCGGATTTTTGCAAATATAACTTTTTTATCCTAACACTTAAGCTCACCTGTCGAAACCACGCAGCAACTGTCTCCATTTTGTTGTTCAATTGATATTGTTATGGGCGCAGGCAAGCAGCGCTCCTGCAGGATTTTTATATTCACCAAATATATTCTGTCTGTCTTTTGAACACACGGTTATGAAACCTGCCGGCCGACGCAATCTCTGCCCGGGCAATATTATACCTTATCTTTTTTGTCCCTCAAAGCCTTTTTTGCTGTAAGTTCTTTTCCATCCGTCATAATAATGGATACTGCCTTTATTTTCACCCAGTCATTCTTAGAGGGAAGAACAAAGGCATAACGCAAAAAATAAGCCGCGTCAAAGTTTTCTCCCGGGACAACATCTAACAATACGCCAGAGGCCCCGCTTCGCTTCGTCAGCGCGCATTGAGAAATAACTCTCTTTTTTAATGATTCGCGGGTAAACCGCAGTTGATAGCAGCCCTCTCCGCTCTTATAGAGGGTATATTTCAGGCCGCTCTTTTTAAAATAGGTTAGACCGTCAAAATCGTAGGGAGAATCTATGTGCAATCTAATGCCAGAGCAATAAGTGTCATTAAAAGCCACAGGTGACGCGCTGGTCAATACACCCCATCCCTGCAGAGAGGCGTTGACCATATTTAAGAGGCGCGGTTCAGCCAATATTTTATCCAGCGTTGGTAATGCTTGCTTATCCCAGGAGAGACGGATAATGTCGTCTCCGCTAATCCAATCCGCCCCAGGGACGCCCCTCACCCGGAATGAGCTGATATAAGAACGAAAATACGGCGCTAACTCCGGGGCAGTTTTCATCAGCGCCCTGGCCAGGACCAGGCCAAAATATTTGCGGGGCAGGCCCCGGGCCAGGGCATTGACAGTCACGTAAAAATCCCGGCTGCGTTCATCTGTTTTGATCTGGTTCATCTCCGCGCGGTACTGCCGGAGAGTAAAACCCGGTTGAGCAATCTTCAGCGCGGCAATATCCGTCCCTGTTTCCGTAAAACGAATGTTTTTCTGGAATATCTCCCAAAGCAGGTTTCTCTTTACCCCGGTATCTATAACCGCCCAGGTTTTTTTAGCGCTTTCTTCCTCGGAAAAACCCTTCAACAATTCTTCCATAGCAATATGATAGGAAGAAAGGCACCGCAGTAATGTAGTGTAAAAACTATGCGTAACCTCTCTATAATATACAAACCCCGTCTCTTCCAGGGCGCCCAAAAGCGCCTGTTTAATCTCCGGCGCCGCCCGGACCAATACCTGCGATACCAGATACTCCTCTGTGCTCATTGCCTGACGACACTCAAAGCGGAATTGAGTAACCAGCCGGCGTAATCTCTCGATAATCTCAGCGTGCACACAAGGGAGCGCGGCGCGATCAAATTCCAGCGGTGTCCAGGGGAACATCACCAGAGGAGTAATGGAAAAGATCACCCGGGTGCGGGCATTATTGATGTCCTTACTTTGTGCTACCTTTCCCAGCAAAGTCTCAAATTCCTGAAAGTCCGTTTCCTCCTCTTTGCCGGTAGAAATGATGAATATCTTCAACTCGCGAGCCTGCGCTTTAAATATAAGCCCGACGCTCTGATAGAAGGCCTGATCATGAAGATTTTTATTAAGATACCTTCTCACCCGCGGGGAGATTCCTTCCAAGGCACAGCTAAACACCGCCTTGTCCGATGAGGTCTGGTATTCGATCATCTCCCGGTCGCAGGCAAACATATCAAAACGCTGGCTTTTAAGACCGACACTTTTGAACACCCCGGAACAGCCGCGGAACAGTTGATAGAACTGAGAATACATATTAAAGTTAAAACTAAAGAAGATAATACTCTCCAGTCCCATTTCCGCTTTCATTGTTAAAGCCTTCTCCAGTAAAAAGCCGGCCGTTAATTCCCTGTAGGGTTTTCTAAGCCAGCTCTCGGAACAAAAACTGCAAAACGCCCGGCAGCCCTGGCTAATCTGCAGGTGCCCCACCCCTATCTCAGCCTCATTGTAAGGAACAATGCCTTTGCCCAGTATCTCCACATCCGCGGCTGCTTCCTTTGGCAAAGCCAGCGCTTTTTGCCTGCCTGTACGCTGTCCGCAGACAGGCAGGGTATCAGTCACGTAAAACCCCGGGATATCCTGCAGTGCCCGCAATATCTCTATCTTGGGCAGATTATTTTGATAACCCTGAGCGCATATCTCAAAAATCCTTTTTATCCAATAAGAGCTTCCGCCTATAAATACTCCGTCCAACAATGAGTCTTGCCCCCAAACCGAGGTAGTATAGGCCGCGTTTGCCCCGCCCAGAATTATCAGCGGAATATCCCCGCGCTTAAGCCGTTCATCCCTTTTCAGGGGAATGCCGCTTTTTTTGAGAAACCAGGGGATATTCAATATTTCCTGGACAATGGAATTGGAAAAGGCAACCAGAGAAAACCTCTCCGGCCCAAACTTGGTATTCGTCCCCAGCAGCCAGGGAACACCGTATTCGGCGAAGATATGGGCATCATTGGCAGGAGGAAGATAGGCTATATCCGCAAACACATAAGGAATACCAGAAGCTATTTGGTAAAGCAGCCGGTGGGTAAAAGAGGCGGCAACGTCGTCATAGGTAGAAAGCCGCGCGAACAGAATCCGGAAAGGCCGGGCGTGATATTCCTCTTTGGCCAAGGTATTCATTTCGTTTCCGCGCAGCCAGATGCCGTAATTGGTCAAACGGGGATACACGTCCTCGTACCACTGGCGGTAATCATCTTTTATTTGCGCCTGTCCATTTTCCAAGTTACGTTTCAATTCACTACCTGAAGACAATTCTAAGGACACATCACTTAATTATCCTTCTTTAGTGCTAATGTAGCGCTAATGCTCTTGTTAAAATAATTAAGTGATGTGTCCCTCGATTTTCAAGACCTCAACTTTAGAAGTTATTTT
>JAZDEE010000136.1:0-2290 GCA_043809065.1 Candidatus Omnitrophota bacterium
CCCGGATTTTTTCCGGCCAATCACTCCAAACTTTTCCTTCGAAATATTCCTTGAATGCGGAAAACGCGGCAAAATCCTCAAGCCAATACAGGCTTTGCCGGCAAAACGTCTCATACGTGTTCCGGCATGGCGCAGATTTTACGATAAATTTTTTAAAGCGCTCATAGGCGCCTTGAAATAATTCTTTTTTATACGCGCAGACTTTTTCATAATCAACCCGCGTTTTATCCATATTTGCGGATACGCGCGCCTGCGTTTTCGTCAACAATCCATCCTTGACCATTAACTGCGGGCTGATAAACAAAGGGCTCGCGGCAAAAGCGGAACTGCTGCTGTAAGGAGAATTGCCGTTTACGAGGCCCGTCGGGTTAAGCGGCAGGATCTGCCATAATGACTGGCCGGAAGAGTTTAAAAAATCAACAAACTTATACGCTCCCGGGCCCAAATCTCCTATGCCAAAAGCCGAAGGCAGGCTGCTGATATGCAAAAGAATCCCGCTTTTTTGTGTGCTCATCAATCAAAATTCCTAACCATTGATACAACTATTTCCCGCGGACCCAAAGGTAAATTCCCAGAACCTTAAAACTCCTCACCCATTCTTTAGCCAAAAGCTCACCCTGCCGGGCGCGTTCCTGCATGGGTTCGTATAAGTTCTGGCCGATAGAAAAAAACGTGTTTTGCGCTTCCCACACTCTTAGAGGTAAATTCAAAGGCCGGATCTTTTTATAGACCGCTCTGATTGTTTGAAGTAAAGCCACGTTTTCCGGCTGCTCGTTAAATGTATCCATCAACGATTTTATCCTTCGACTTGCGATAAAGCCGATCGTCGCTTTATCAATATTCAAATCCCAGAATCCAACTTCATTCACCAATTCCTGAATCTGTTCGAAATTGAGTTCTTCGGCCTGCAAAATATTTTTTAAATCTTTATTCACAACAAACTCGAACGCGTTAATATAAATAGCCGGCAAGGGAATGTTCATCTGCTTCACCGCGAGCATAACCGGATAATGTTCTTTAATTATCTGGCGGAATGACGTTTCGATTTCTTTTACTTCGGTCTCAAGGATCAGGCTCAACGTTCTTCTTTGCTCATCCCGGAACAGATGCCAAAGGGTATAATTGTGGTTGTCAAAATAACTGTCAAAAAGAGATATTACTTCCGATACCGCGCCTTTTTGAAAAGTCTCCTTTATTTGCTGCTGCATCTTTAAAAATACCGTTTCCGGCATCTCGTCTTTTAAGCCGCCGAATACAATATGGCCGCCCAAATGCAATATAGCAAAAGCGACTGATTTTTCTTCAAAAGTAACATCCGATTTTATTCGCACGCTGCCTAATACCATCTTTTGCTTGCCCAGCTCCAGGCGTTCATACGCCTGTTGGTCAATTTGATAACAATACAATTTCGTGCTCGCCGGATATTCGCCAAATAAGCTCGATATCGCGTAGTGCGCGCCGACCCGGATTAAATTCAAACACGTGGGTTTAACAAACATTTCATATAATTTTTCTCCGTTTTCGAAACTGGAGATATTGCTTTTCGCTTTTCTTAAAATTTTTAAATATCCCGCTTCCAAATCGATTCCGCTTATATCTTTTGCCAGCTGTATTGCCCGGCCGGCGTAATGCATTACCTGGACTGTCTCGATATTGGAAATATCGTCAAAATACCAGCCGCAGCTTGTGTACATGAGCATGGCGTGGCGCTGCATTTCAAGCAGCTTGAGTATCTTTGTCCGGTCGGCGCTCTTTAGCTCCGTTTTCAGGTTGGTTTTTAAGAAACTATCTACGCCGCTTTCGGCGCGGGACAGGACGACATCGATATAATTGTCGCGCAGCTGCCAGAAGTCTTTCGTGTAGCCGGACATCTGCTGTTCGTAAATTTCACTCAGCTCATCCCTTAACCAATCCATCGCCTCGCGTAACGGTTTACGCCATTTCTGATTCCATTTAGCGTTTTTCCCGATATGGCAGCCGCAGTTATCCCGCCAGCGGTCCACTCCGTGAAAACAGCTCCACGACGAATTTTCAATTATCTGCACCTCATGCGTAGGAACAAACTTTTCCAAAAATTCCGCGTAAATTGTAATCCGGGCCAGATTATTCTTCTCGATATAGTAATAGCCGTAAGCCAGCGCCATCTCTCCGTAGTTGTGGTGATGCCCATAGGTCTCTCCGTCGGTGGCGACATGCACAAAGTGTTGATGCAATTCATCTAATGCCCCAAGTACTAAAATAATTAAAAGAATATACATGGATTTTTTTATATATTCCATTTTTGCTTTGC
>JAZDEE010000137.1:0-2768 GCA_043809065.1 Candidatus Omnitrophota bacterium
ATTTTTGAAAACGGGGAAGTAATTTATGAACGAAAATAATTACGCGAAAGAAAAGGCAAAAGAATGGATTGGAAAGGGTGATAATGACATCAGGACAGCAGAAATTGTTATCAAAGACAACCAGCCTCCTACGGATACAATCTGTTTTCATTGTCAACAGGCGGTAGAAAAGTATTTAAAAGGATATCTAACTGGAGAGAAGATTAACTTTTTGAAGAGTCATGATTTGGATTATTTGCTTAAACTTTGCGTGGAAAGCGATAGAGGATTTGAAAGATATAGAGAGACAGTTCTTATCTTAAATAAGTATGGCATTGAGCCGCGTTATCCGGCAGATATTCCTATATATTATTCTATAAAAGAAGCCAAACAAGCAATTGAGTTGGCTAACGACTTGTTATTCTTTATAATAAAGAAAGTGGAAAAAAGAGCCGGAAAAGGGAAAGGGACAGCATAGGGATTTCAATCCGGATATTGCATTAAACCGTGGCGAATAGCGTTAAGCTTTTTGGAAGCTTTTTATCTCAAAAATCCCTGCCTATCAGCAGGCAGGTTAGCACTCTTCATCCACGTTCTAATGCAAAATCCGGGGTTAAAGATGAAGTATTCGTGCCATGAGACTTCCCCGTGATATAAGCGGAATAGAATTAGCCAAGATGCTGGAGCGGTATGAATATTGCGTTACAAGACAAACAGGAATAAAATATAATCTAAAAGGGAATACAGCAGAATGGGTCCTTACGGATATAGAAAATATAACGGAAATGAGACGTTCCGGGCCGCGGGGCCGATGGAATATAAAAAGTACCGCGTGAAATCGCCGGTAAAGTCTTTCAGGGATTTGGAGGTGTATAAGCGCACCACCCAGTATGCCGCGGAGATCTTTCAGATTAAATTGCCTAAAGCGGATGCCGCTCTGCAAGAAGAATTCGGCATCCTTAACCAGATAGTCAAACAGGCGCCTAAGCTGATTGCCGAAAGCTATGGGGACAAATTCTCCGATTTTACCGGCGCTTTAGCCAAGCTGGAAAAAACCGCTCAAATCATTTCCAACGCGGTTACCAAGATTGACTTTCTGGTTCTTTCGGTTCAGGACACCGGAGTCAAAGAGACCTTAAACGCGCTGCTTAAGAAATACCAGACCCAGCGGGTCAAGGTATTGAATCTCAAACGGGCCTGGGTGCGGGTGTTTGGCAGTGACGGAAAAGGGAGACATTAAAATAATGTTATTTTCGAATCAGGAAATCACTGAAGAAAAAGTGGTCAGCGCCTGCCCCTGGTGCAAGGGTAAAGATATTGTGAAATTCGGCAGGAGAGACAAAAAATTCGAAACCATCCAGGTATATTACTGCAAAAACTGCGCGAAAAAGTTTACCCCCTCCATTATAAAGAATAAAACCTTTCCCTTGAGGATGATACTGGACGCCTTAACCTGTTATAACCGGTTAAATACGCTGGAAGAATCGGCATCCCGGGTAAGCGAAAAATACGGCATTAAACTTAGCCCGCAGAATATCTCCAACTGGCTGGAGGATTTTAAGGACTATTTGTCTTTTTTGAGGATGCGCGGTTTTATTGAGAAGAAGTACGCTAAAAAAGAGGTTTTTGTGGAATCCAAACTTTTTCACGGCCAGATTTATGACTTTAAATATCACCGGGCGAAGACAGATTTGATCCTGGAGGAAGATTTTAAACATTACAAATTCCGCCCGCTGCGGGAGTTTCTGGAGCTGGTTACCGCGGAATGTCCGCATCAGGTGTTTAAGGAAAGCCCGCGGAGGGCATCGGAATATAAAGACGTATTCAACCTGGACACGGTCAGAGTAACCCGCAGGGAAAATACCGCGGTAAAGAATACGCGTATGGTAATGCAGGCGGTAACCAATAATAAACTGCGCCACGAGATACTCCAGGAGTTTATGCTGGTCAACGATTCGGTTACCGTAGCCGCGGAACTGCCCGTGCTTTTGGATAAAGACGACCTGCTGCATTATCAGCACAGCCTGAACTTTGCCGTGCCGCTTACGCTGGAAGAAGAGGAAGTTATCACCGGGCATATTGATCTGGTGCAGATTCGTAACGGGAGTATCCACATATTGGATTACAAACCCTCCGCTAAAAAAGAAAAGCCGATTGAACAGTTGACCATTTACGCCCTGGCCTTAAGCCGGCTAACCGGTCTGCGCCTGTTCCATTTCAAATGCGCCTGGTTTGACGAGGAAGATTACTTCGAGTTTTTCCCTTTGCATGTGGTGTATAAGAAGAAAAGAAACAAAGGGAAAAAGGCCGCGCCTGTTTTGCAGAGGCGGGACTCGCAATGATGATACTTCGAAAAAGCCCCGTGCACTAGACCGGGGACAGAGATAAGTATATGAATATACTGCACCCTAATAGGCCAAACAAGAGAAAAAACAAGAAGGGCTGCGGATGTAAGTTATGCAAACCGCACAAAGGGAAATGGATGCCCAGGCTAAAGCCAAAAGAAAAAGCGGTTTTCTCGGAAATATGGTAGATTTGATATGGCGGCTGTTGCAGCTTGTCGTGCGGAAAGAGAGGGTTTGGAATGATAAAAAACGCGAAGATAAGAGAGATTATTTTAGAAATAGTGGAGAAGATAAGCAGCGGTTATAATCCTGAGAAGATTATTCTTTTTGGGTCGTATGCGAAAGGGAATTCCGGAAGGAACAGCGATATAGACTTATTAGTAGTTAAGAATTCCAGCCGGCGCAGAGACGAAAGGGACAAGGAGATTAGAAAATTGCTTTGGG
>JAZDEE010000138.1:0-7888 GCA_043809065.1 Candidatus Omnitrophota bacterium
TGACTCCGTTGGTTCTGTGACTCTGTGGTTCTATCCTGGGAAAAAGCGGCTGCCCTTTATTAATCTTTGTTCCCGGCAACGCGGTTGAACATTTAAGCAGACCAGCGAAATCGCTTCCTTCAAAATTTAGTTTTATGCCCAGCTGTTCCAGCATTGCCAAAGAAGTCTGCGGAATAAACGGATAAATTAGAACAGCCACTATTCTTAACGTCTCCGCCAGGTTATAAATAAACGCGGCCAGAGGCTTCATATTATTTTGTTTATATAATTCCCACGGTTTCGTTTCCTCTATATATTTATTTGCCGTATTAATTAAGCTCCAAACTGCCTCCAGAGCAATCCCAAACTCCATATTATCCATAGCCTGATAGTACTTTTCCGGCAATGCCTCCGCCTCGGCAATGATCCGGATATCCAAAGGAGTCCTCTCCCCGGCATCTGGAATCACCCCGTTAAAATACTTCTCCGCCATAGTTAATGAACGATGCAGCAGATTGCCTAAATCATTAGCCAAGTCGCTGTTTAAACGTCCCACCAAAGCCTCTTCGCTGTAAGTGCCATCCAAACCAAAAGGAACTTCTCTCAGTAGAAAGTAACGAAATACGTCCGTGCCAAATTGAGTAACCACGCATTCCGGATCAACAATGTTTCCCCGTGATTTAGACATTTTCTGGTCTTTAATCAGCCACCAGCCATGAGCAAAAATAGTCTTGGGCGGTTTAAGTCCCAGGGCGTAAAGAATAATCGGCCAATATACAGCGTGATGCCTCAAAATGTCTTTGCCGATTATATGAATATCCGCCGGCCACAGCCGGTTGAAAGTCTTCTGGTCGGAATGAAACCCGGCAGCGCTTATATAATTAAGCAGGGCGTCAAACCAAACGTAGGTCACATGTTCCCTGCTGAAAGGCAAAGGAATCCCCCAGGTGAGTCTTTTTACAGGCCGGGAAATACACAGGTCGGCTAAAGGATTCTCTAAAAAACTCAGGATTTCCTGTCTGCGGGATAAAGGCAGAATGAACTCCGGATGCGCCTGGATATATTGAATCAACCAAGACTGGTATTTGGACATCCGGAAAAAATAATTTTCTTCGGTAATCCTTTCCACGGAACGGCCGCAGTCAGGACAAAGATTATTCTCGATTTGTGTATCCGTCCAGAAAGTCTCGCAGGGAGTGCAGTACCATCCCGCGTACTCTCCCGCATAAAGATCCTTTTTCTTTAGCAGTATATTGAGAACTTCTTCAACTGTCCGGTAATGTCTGGGTTCGGTAGTCCGGATAAAATCGTTGTATGAAATATTCAGTTTTTTCCAAAGATTAATAAAACGAGGAACAATCTGATTGGCAAAATCTTCCGGTTTCAAATTCGCACGTTGCGCCGCCTGAGCTACCTTCTGGCCATGTTCATCCGTGCCGGTAAGAAAAAACACGGAAAATCCCCTTAGTCTTTTATATCTGGCCAGACAATCACTGGCCACATTAGTATAGGCATGCCCTATATGCGGGGTTGCATTTACATAATATAAAGGTGTAGTAATATAATATTTATTTTTCATTTTATTTTAAAGGATAGGTTACTTCTATATGTCTTTTTTCTTCTCCAACTTCCACTACCGCTGTTCTTTTCAACGGATTTACACTGATTACCCTGCCCTTGCCCTCTTTGATATTCACACTTTCCCCTTGTTTCGGCAGCCCATGTAAAAAGTGCTTATACACCTGATATTCATATCCCAAACAACAAATAAGCCTTCCGCAAAGCCCGGAAATCTTGGTAGGATTTAAAGGAAGATTCTGTTCTTTAGCCATCCGCACAGTTACCGGTTCAAAGTCTTTTAAGAAGCTTTTACAACAAAGCAGCCGCCCGCAGGAGCCGTATCCGCCAAACATCTTAGCTTCATCACGTACGCCTATTTGTCTTAATTCAATCCTGGCCTTGAACTGGCGGGCCAGGTCTTTCACCAGTTCCCGGAAATCAACTCTGCCTTCCGCGGTAAAATAAAAAACGAATTTACTGCGGTCAAAAGCATACTCGGCATTAACCAGCTTCATACTTAATTTGTGCTGCGCTATTTTCTGGGAACAAGTCGTCATCGCCTCTTCTATCTTCTTCTTGTTTTCCTGAATCTGCGACAAGTCTTCCGGCGTAGCCAGCCGGATAACCCGCTGTAAAGGAGCCTCTATATCCGATTCGGATACCATCTCCGGTTCGGCAATAACCTGTCCGTAATCCTTGCCTCTTTCCGCTTCAATTATTACATAATCCCCTATTTTTATTTTCGCCGAAGTCCTGGGCTTCTCCGGCAGACTTGCCGCCGGTTCCCCTTGAGGTAAAGCAGCGGATTCTATAGCCGCAGGCACTCCATCGGTCAAATCTTTAGTGCTAAAATAGGATATTTTTTCGCCTTCCCTGATCTTAACTAAGACTACTTCCTGCATTTTTTAACCCCGCTAACATCGCTTCCACCGCTATCCTGGCATTAATATTCTGGTCGAGCAAGCGATATGTTTCATCTATTTTGCTGATAGCCGCCTCTATTTGAGAATACGCCCATAGCCGGCTGTATTCTTTTAGCTGTTCCATTTTATCACTGTTTATTATATTCAAGCCTATATCGGAATTCCGCGCAAGAGCCGCTTTTACAACTAAGATATCTCTGAACCAATTCAATAAAAGCCCCAATTGCACAGCCATTTCTTTTTTATCCTTAACATTAAAAATGTCGGCGCCTAAAGTAAAATGGCCGGTATCGCGAAGTTGTTCAATAAGCCTGTTTTTCACGCTGAGGGCGTTTTTTTCCTTCAATTCCAATGCCCGGCCCAGGCGGCCTTCACTGGCTAAAGACAAAAAGCGCGCCTCCCCGGGATCAATCTGATATTGCTCAATAAGTATCTTGCTCAAGCAGCCGCGCTCAAACGCAACAAAGCGGACAATCTGACAACGGGAAATTATAGTATTCAAAAGTCCGCCGATATTGGAAGAAGTCAAGATTATTAAACAGGAAGCCGGCAGCTCCTCCATGCTCTTCAAAAGGCTGTTTGCCGCCTGGGGGGTCATTTCCTGCGCTTCTAAAATAATAAAGATTCTCACCCGGCCTTCCAGGTTTTTTAAATAAATCTTCTTTTGAGCGGCGCGGATATCATCAATAGAAATCTTTTCGCCCTGTTCACCGCCGGCAATCCAATGAATATCCGGATGATTCGAGTTTTCTATTTTACGGCAGGAAACACACGAATCGCAGCAATCTATCAACATATCGCCGTCTTTAACGGGAGTCTCGCAATTCAAAATCTTAGCCAGATTCCGGGCGGCCAATGTCTTGCCCACACCCTGCGCGCCGGAAAACAAATATACCTGCGCCAGTCTTTTTCTATTTATAGAATTACGAAAAAACTCAACCGCACTGTCTTGTCCCTGGATATCTTTTAGCGCCATCTTTCCTGCCTAAATGCCTGGTGACATTACAGAGAGAAACCAGTAACCAGAGAAGAGTAAAGAAACCAGATTATGAGGATTGGTTAGCTCATTAATCATACTGTTCGTTCCTTATATCATCTGATTTCTATTTTCTATATTCCGGTTACTGTACTCTGGTTACTGGTTACTTCGGATAACCTTTTCCACGATTTCTTTAACTGCGGTTTGGGTTTGGGCAATCTCCCGGGCTACAGGAACAACCTTTATCCGCTGCGGCTTTTGCCTGGCCAATTCTAAATATCCCTGTCTGACCCGGGAATGAAACTGTAAAGACTTCTTTTCCATCCGGTCGCGTCTGCCGGCTTTTTTCAATCCTTCTTCGGCATCTATATCCAAAAGAATAGTCAGGTCCGGCTGAATGCCTAAAGTAACCATAGCGCCAATCTTTTTGATTATCGGGATATTTATGCCTCCGGCATAGCCCTGGTAAACTATGGTAGCATCCAAAAATCTATCTAACAATACAATCTTCTTTTCAGTTAAGGCAGGCAGAATCTTTTCTTTAACTATCTGCGCCCGGGCAGCCTGATAAAGAAGCATTTCGCACATTATATCCATACTTTTATGTCTTAAATCCAAAAGAATATCCCGGATGCTTTCGCTAATGTCTGTGCCTCCCGGCTCCCGCAAGGGAAGCGCTTTAAAGCCCCTCCCGCGTAAAGATTGGCAAAGCAGGCGCATTTGGGTGCTTTTCCGCTGCCTTCCGGCCCTTCAAAAGTAATTAATAAGCCTTTTTTTAAACCTTGTTGCCGCGCCATACGGTTCCCGCCTTCGTATCCTCTAAGACTATACCGTCTTTTATCAACCGCTGTCTTATTTCATCCGCCAATTTGAAATCTTTTTGTTCTCTTGCCTGGTTTCTCTTTTTAATCAGCCGCGTTATTTCGCTATCTAAGTCAGCATCAACGGCAGAAGCCGTTCCCAAATCTATTCCAAAAACAGAAGTAATTTTTCCAAACAGTTTATAGTAATCGTGTAGAAACGCAAAATTTTGCGTCTCTACAGATTTCATAACCATTACATTGGCCTCTGTAATCATCTGATACAAAATAGCTGTAACCACAGGAGTATTAAAATCATTATCCATGGCTTCGTTAAATGCATTACGTAGAGACGCAAAATTTTGAGTCTCTACGCTTGCGCTCCGCTCAATGCTCTCCCGCCGGACGGCATCTATACGATTTAAAAGATCATTAACGTTCTTTACCATCGTCAGCATTCTTTCGTTAAGATGCTTTGCTTCTTCTATCTTTTGTTCCGTATAATCTATGGGATTACGGTAATGAGTTGCCAGAAAGAAAAGCTTCAGGATATTTGGATGTTTATATTTTTCCAAAAAATCTTTTATGGTAATAAAATTACCCAGGGACTTGGCCATTTTCTGGCCGTTTATAGTCAACAGGCCGTTGTGCATCCATATCCGGGCAAACGCCTTGCCATCCGCCTGGGACTGAGCGATTTCATTCTCATGATGGGGAAAAATGAGGTCTATTCCACCGCCGTGTATATCAAATTCGTCCCCCAAATATTGACTGCTCATCACCGAACACTCAATATGCCAGCCGGGGCGCCCCCGGCCCCAGGGACTCTCCCAGGCCGGTTCATCCACTTGGGATTTTTTCCACAAGGCAAAATCCAGGGCATCTTGTTTTTTTTCATCTTTGGCTATGCGCACAGCGTTACACATCTCTTCAGTGTTCTGATGTGAAAGCCGGCCGTAATTTTTAAATTTGCGCACATCAAAATAAACATCACCGTCAACCGGATAAGCATATCCTTTGTTAACAAGCCGGTCAATAAATTCGATCATCTGCGGGATATGTTCCGTAGCCAAAGGCGCCTCATCCGCCCGGCTGATTCCCAGAATATCCATATCCTCATAATATCGCCGGGTATATTTATGCGCGATGTTTATTACGGCTTGCTCTATTTCCACGCCCGCGAGTTCTTCTTTGGCCTTGGCAATTATCTTGTCATCTATATCCGTAATATTTTTTATAAACTTTACTTTTAATCCTTTGTATTGCAAATAATTTTTGATTACCTCGAAGATATAAGCGGCGCGGGCATGGCCGATATGCGGCTCATCATAAACCGTAGGGCCGCAAACATACATCCCGGCACATCCTGGCTTGATTGGCTTAAATTCTTCTTTTTCTCTGGTAAGTGAATTGTAGATTTTCATTTCATCCGCGTTTTTTAAGCAAAGCAACGGCATATACGGCTATAGCTTGCCCTCTGCCCAAAACGCCTACCCCTTCGTTGGTAGTGGCCTTCACGCTCACTTGCGCGGATAATATGCCCAATACCCGGCTGATGTTCTCCGCAATCTTGGATTTCAGATCGGATAGATGCGGCTTTTCTGCTATAATCACTGCGTCTATGTTGTCTATTTCATATTGCGCTTCTTTCAAGATGGAATCCACCTTCTTTAACAATTCCATGCTGGAAATGTCCTTATAAGCCGAATCATTATTGGGAAAGTGCTCTCCGATATCCCCGGCCGCGCAAGCTCCTAACAAGGCATCGCAGACAGCGTGGATAAGGACATCGGCGTCAGAATGCCCGAGAAGACCTCGAGGAAAAGCAATTTCAATGCCTCCTAAAATAAGTTTCCGCCCCTTAACTAAGCGGTGAATATCATAACCTATCCCAATACGATACATGGCAATGTTTACGCGCGCGGTTTCCTGTCGCCTTCCACCCTGGTAAAAATCATCCTGCCGGCGGTAGTCTGCAGGACGCTGGTAACAGTCGCCTGCACGGTTTGTCCCAGTAATTGTCTTCCGTTTTCCACTACTACCATTGTTCCGTCATCGAGATAACCAATGCCCTGATTATATTCTTTGCCTTCTCTCATGATCTTTATTTCCATCAGCTCTCCAGGCAAAACAATTGGTTTCAAGGCATTAGCCAGCTCATTTACATTTAGTACACGAACGCCCTGCAGTTCGGCAACCTTGCTCAAGTTAAAATCATTAGTAAAAATTTTGGCATTTAATATCTTGGCTAATTTTACCAGTTTAGTATCCACGTCACTCAACTCGGGAAAATCCTCGTCGTGAATCTTGACATCCATCTGCGGATTCTTCTGAATCTTTCCCAGAATATCCAGCCCTCTTCTGCCCCGGTTACGTTTCAACCCATCTTTGGAATCGGCTATCTGCTGCAGTTCTCTCAAAACAAAACGGGGCACAATAAACTTGCCCTCAATAAATTTTGTCTGGCTTATATCACAAATTCTGCCGTCAATGATTACGCTGGTATCCAGAAGAATCAAGTCCCCGCTTGTGTCCTGCCGGGAAAAACGCACATATGGGATAACTAAATTAAACTCTTCCCTCCCGCGCAGGGCAATAACCATCCCCAGATAACAAAAAATCAGCATTAGCACTACCCGAATAGCAGCAAGTAAGGCTTCCGTCATCGGAATCATATTCAAGGCAAACGATACAAGCACAGTCATAATCAAGCCAAAGATAAGCCCAAAGACTGCCGCTGACAGCCCGGCAATAGACACCCGCCGCATAAGTATCTCCAGAATAATTATGGCCAAAGCGCCCAAAAAACCTATGCCCATACCTATCAAAGTAAAATTCGTCCCGCTAATAATGCCATAGGTATCTCCCAACTGAAATCCGACTAAACCGCAGATAATAAAAAATAATGTTCGTATCCATACTATCGTCATGGATACCTCCTTTAAGATTATGTGTCTTGATAAAAATTATGACCTAATCAATATCGGGGGGTTCCCCTGCAGATTTTTATTAATTTTTTTGATTATTTATTCTTATGTTCCGATTTCCCAGGAAGCCAAATATTTTTCCTGCTCCGGAGTCAGTTGGTCAATATTGATGCCCAGGGATTTTAATTTGAGGGCGGCAATCTGTTTATCAATCGCGCTGGGAACCGTGTATACCTTTTTCTCCAGGGAAGCGGCTTCTTTTTTAACAAATTCGCTGGAAAGAGCCTGATTGGCAAAACTCATATCCATTACCGAAGCCGGATGACCTTCGGCGGCGACTAAATTGATTAACCGGCCTTCCCCTAACACAAAAATCTTTTTATTCCGGATGGCATATTCGTCTACAAACTCGCGCACCTTGCGTTTTTTATCCGCCATTTTCTCCAGGGCATCCAGTTCTATTTCCACATTAAAATGCCCGGAGTTACACAAAATAGCGCCATCTTTCATCAAGAGAAAATGTTCTTTTCTAATTACGCTGATATCTCCGGTTACTGTAACAAAGATATCCCCATCTTTGCTGGCCTGGTTCAAAGGCATAACCCTGTAGCCATCCATCACCGCTTCCAAAGCACGCAGAGGGTTTACTTCACAAACCACAACGTTTGCCCCCATCCCGCGGGCGCGCATAGCCACCCCCCGGCCGCACCAGCCGTATCC
>JAZDEE010000139.1:0-4858 GCA_043809065.1 Candidatus Omnitrophota bacterium
CGTTCGTCCAAGCTTATATGTCAATATTAAGGACCTTCGTAAAATACGTATCAATCTATTTTCCCCATTTCTTCCTTTTTGTCCAACACCCCGTTATCCCTATAAATCCCCATCAACGCACGGATATTTTTGCGCACATCAAACTGCCTTTCCACTAACTCGCGGGCATTGGCGGTTATTTTTGTCTTTAAGTCTTCGTTAGAATAAAGCTCGATAATGGCGTCGGTTAAAGCAAAACTGTCCTTGGGCGGCACTAACAGGCCGGTTTCCCGGTCCTGGACTGCCTCCGGGATGCCGGAAACGTCCGTGGCAATTACCGGCAGACCCATGGCCATCGCCTCTAAAAATACGTTGGGAATGCCGTCGCGGTCGCCGTCTTCGGCCACCACACAGGGCAAAACAAACAGCGAAGCCTGGACGTAAAGCCGCTTAATCTCCTCCTGCGATTTTATCCCTAACAAGCGCACCCTGTTTTCCAGGTTGTAACAAGCAACCTGCAGCTGGAGAAAATCCTTCCGCGGCCCCTGGCCGACTATATCACAGCTAAATTCTATTCCCTTTTTTCTTAACATCTCACAGGCCTTAATCAAATAGGAAAACCCTTTCGTCTCCACCAGCCGCCCGATAGAAAGAATCTTTACCTGGGGGATATCCGTTCTGGAAAAACCAAATTCATTCAGGTCCAGCCCGTGGTAATTAAGATAGATTTTAGAACTTTTGCCATTCAACCCGGATAGATATTTCCGGTTATAATCCGTGCAGGTAACCGCGAATTTGGCCCGCTTAATTTTTTCCGTCAAACCGTTACTATTAACAAAGATATCCCAGGCGTGCGCCGTAAAACTAAAAGCAACTCCGGTTAAGCGGGACAAGATCACCGCCGCGGTTGTGGGCATGGTCGCCCAATGGCTGTGGATATGCCTTAGCTTATCCTTTTTCAGCGCCTGAACAAAATAGAGACATTCCGCCAGCACATACAGGCCTTTGATGAACTCCCGCGGGTTTTCCCAATACGCTTTCAGTATATACCCAAAGGCACTCAGGACCTTGAGCGGATGCCGCAACACACAGCTGACCGAACAGAAAAAATCTACCCGGCCATACACCGTCTCCGCTATCATCCTTTCGGCGTCCGGATGAATCACCGTATCCCGGCAGGGCTTTAAGGAAAGTATCTTTAAACAAACGCCCTGTTCCTTCAGGGCCTTGATTTCTCTTAAGATAAACGTCTCGTGAGTCTCGGGAAACTGGGAAAGGAGATAAACGATTACCGGATCTTTTTTTATAGCCTTGCCGCGCGCTAACTGTTCGAACATCTCTTCGGTATTCTTAGCCATCTTTTGCACAGTGAATTCCCGCTCAATCCTGGTTCTGCCCGCCTGCCCCATTTTTTCCCTTAACGTCTTGTCTTTTAAAAGAGCAATAATTTTTTCCGCCAGCGCTTGCGCGTTCTTGGGTTCCACTATGTAACCGGTAACCCCTTCCCGCACCAACTCGGCATTCCCGCCCACATTGCTGGCCGCCACTGCTTTGGCACAAGCCATATATTCCATTATCGCGTTGGAACAGCCTTCGTAATGGCTGGCTAACACCCCCACGTCAAAACTATTGACCACGTCCGGGACATCCTTTCTCAGCCCGGTAAAAATGACATTGGAACATATTCCCAATTCCTGGACAATCTCCACGGCCCGGTATTTCAACACCCCTTCACCTACAGCTAAAAAATAGGCATTGGGGATTTCCTGAATCACCAGTTTTGCCGCCTGAAAAAAAGTCCGGTAATCCTTCTGCTCGCTAAACCGCGCCACCATCCCTACTACAAAGGCGCCATCGGGAATACCCAGTTCTTTCCTAACTTCCGGGGGATTTCTTAAAATGCACAGCCTGTCTAAATCTACCCCGTTATAAATCGTAACTATCTTTTCCAACGGAATACTTTTCCGCAAAAATGGTTTGATGCCCTGGGCATTGACCGTAACCCGATCGGTCCAACTCCCTAACACTTTGTCCACCAAGATATGCCGAAACCCTTTCCAGGCGTCTATATTCCGCACCGCGCTGATGATTACCGGCACACCGGCCAGTTTAGCGGCCAGGCGTCCGTAACAATCGGCGGTAAATAAATAGGTATAAACTATATCCGGTTTTTCCGTCTTAAACAGCCGAACCAACCTTAATATCGTCCACAAATTTAAAAAACCCCGGTGCTCTATCCCGATAACTTCATACCCCCGGCTCTTTATCTCCCCGGCCAGGGTATCGTAATGTTTATCTAAGTTAACCACCTTGATGTCAAACCTACCCCTGTCGGCAAACTTAAGATATTCCGCCACCTGCCGCTGAGCCCCGCCCGGGCCTAAACTATCTATCACTATAACTACTTTAGTTTTCATAAGTAAGCTCGCTAAATGCTTCCTTATTTTTAATGGTTTTGATCACTCTTGCCGGCACTCCCGCGGCTACAGAATTCGCCGGAACAGATTCCAAAGCTACCGCGTTTGCCCCAATAATGCTGTTCTCGCCAATGTAAATATCCCCTAACACTTTAGCCCCTACGCAGATGTATACATTATTTCCAAGCACCGGGGATTTCCCCCCGGGTTTCTTATTCCCGATGGTAACACAATGAGAAATAGTACAATAATCCCCTATTTTAGTATTTGAATTAATGACAATCCCCCCAAAATGCTCAATCATTAACCCTTTACCGATTACTACTGTAGGAGGAATAGATATGCCGGTGAAAATTTCAGTAAATCTTTGGATAAATACGCGCAAAACCGGGATACGCTTAAGATAGAGCCAACGGCAAATCCGATAAGACCAAATTGCCTGAAACCCCTGTGACCAAAAACATTCGAAAGTACAGCTTATTTTATTTTTGTTCCTGTACTTTTGGTAATATCTTTTAAAATCAGACTTAAGATTGATAAACATGTTGGACTTTCAAGCTTTAACTAACTTTTTGGATAGTTTCGCTTCTTCTTTTTCAATATACAGCGCTTTGAATATTAACGCCGCCAAAATCCAAAAATAACTGCTCACTTCCTGGCTGTCTAAGCGTCCCCCGAATATATTGGACACAAAAATCCCCCCTAAACTTCCTAAAAAACCTAAAGACAACGCCCGGCAAAATTTATCCCTTGTGCTTTTGTACAACCTGCGGGCATTTTGCAGCATAATGAACAAAATCAGAAGAAAAGCTAAAAGCGCCGGGATCCCCATTTCCGAAGCTATTAAAATATAGGTGTTGTGGGCGTCCATCTGACTAACCGGAGCATAATAAGGAATCGTATACGGAAACAAACCATAGCCAATCCCGGAAAGAGGATGCTCTTTGATAATTTCTATCCCGCCTTTCCAGGCCTCGAGTCTGTTCCGCGAACTGCTATCCACAACATCATCCACACTCTGGGTAAATACCCGGTCATTGCTAAAGGTGGAAGACATCCGGTATCTAATGCCTTCCGGTAAAAACTGAGGATTCAGCGCTGTAAACATCAAAATCAATGTGCAGAACAAAAATAATCCCTTGCTTCTAAAAAAGACCAAAACCATTGCCGCCGCGGCAAAGGCCAGGTATCCGCCGCGGGAAAAGGTAACCTGAATGCCGCGGAAACAAGCCAGAAAAGGCAAAAACAAGAACCAATATTTAAGTTTTTCCCAATAGACCAGCATAAATCCAGCAAAAAGAAACATATAATAGACAAAAAAGGCCGCTAACATATTTGGCTGTTCGGCAATCCCGCCGACCCTGGACTTTTCCAGACTGGAAAACCCGCAAACGTCCATATAGTCCCGGATCGCCATCAACGCGGCTACAAAAACCACAAACATGATGATATAAGTAATATTCTTTATCTCTTCTTTGGTCCTGACGATGTTAAAAAAGATAAAGAATAAAAGCATCGGAGTCAGCCACCTTTTTAAAGGAAAAATTAGTTCCGCGGCATACACAGTGCCAAAGTAGGTGATGCCTTTGACCAAAGAAAAACAGCCCAGAAACATAAATATCAAAAGCGGGACATCCAATGTGGTGCGGGTATAGAACTTTCTGTTTTTGAGCAAAGCCGAAGAAAACCAGGCTAAAAAGGCCATAATGGTCAGTATATTTGTCAAATTAAAGGCAGTCATAAACCCGCCAAAGTCGCCGCCTAAAATCTTGCTGAAGGGCAGATAAGCGGTTAAGACATAAAGAACTATCCGCGGGTTGCTTACACTGTTCAAAAAAAGCCAAAATAACCCCAATCCCCCTGCTGAATATAATATAAATCGCGGCAGTTCTATATTCTTTTCCACAATAACAGCAAAAATCAGGATCAGAAAAGCAAAAAACAAAAAAGATAGTTTATTGCTTTTGGTCTTCTGCCGATCTAAAGGAAGAGATTGAACAGACATTTTAACCTATTGTCCACCTTTGTTTATTATCTTCCGGCTAAATCTTTATATATATTTAACATTTCTCCGGCTGTTTTCTGCCAAGCAAATTCCGCGGCCTTTTTTATCCCTCTGGAAATATACGTGTTTCTCAATTCCTTATCAATTAACAAGCTATACATTCCCTCCGCCATCTCATCTTCGTTGTAAGGGTCTACCAATAATCCCGCGCTGCCTATTATTTCCGGCAGACAAGACGTATTAGAAGCTAAAACCGGAACTCCCGAAGCCATTGCCTCTAAGGGAGGAAAACCGAACCCTTCATAGAGAGAAGGATACACAAAAAGACTACTTAAGTTGTATAGAACGGTCAACTCTTCTAACGGCACATACCTTAAGAGAACGATATTATCTTTATTACTTTCGTCGAGCGGGTCCATTCCTAATGTTTCAACTGAATTCAAGTTAGTAATTACCA
>JAZDEE010000140.1:0-2761 GCA_043809065.1 Candidatus Omnitrophota bacterium
CGCTTGTCGGCTTTACGTCCCTTTAATACAGAAGCGGCAATCCTTAAATCCGCCAGACGGCCGTTGGTGCAGGAACCAATAACCGCCTGATCAATCTGAACATCTCTTAATTCACCCACGGGCTTGACCGCGCTGGGTAAATGCGGACAAGCTACCTGCGGCTCAAGTTTAGTCACATCGTATTCGCGGATATCACAATAGTGCGCGTCGGGATCACTTTTTAATATCGGGCGGACACAGAGGTCCGCCTCTACGGATTTTGTGTGCGTTTTTTTCGGACAGACAGATGATAACACGGTTCGAAGGTATTTTTCCGTGATTTCATCCGGTTCAATAATCCCTGATTTTCCGCCGGCTTCAATCGCCATATTACACATCGTGAATCTATCTTCTATAGGCAAATTCCTAATAACCGGTCCGCCAAATTCCATTGCTTTGTATAAGGCCCCGGAAACACCGATATCAGCAATAGTATGCAAAATAAGGTCCTTACCTCCTACCCAACGATTCAGTTCCCCGGAAAAAATAAATTTCATAGATTGGGGAACTCGCAGCCACATCCGGCCGGTAATCCAGGCACAGGCTAAATCTGTAGAACCACTGCCTGTAGAAAATGCCCCCACTGCCCCATAAGTACAGGTATGCGAATCTGCCCCGACAATTAAACTTCCCGGTAAAACCAGCCCGGAATCAGGCAACAGGACATGCTCTATACCGCCCCTACCCAACGGATAAAAATGGATAATTTTATATTTACGGGCAAAATCTTCCACCATTTTACACTGCTGCGCGCTTTGCGCGTCCTTATTCGGGACAAAATGGTCGCAAACAAGCACTATTTTACGGCGGTTGAATACCTTTTTTACCCCGGCTTGTTCAAATTCCCGGATAGCTAAAGGAGCGGTAATATCATTGGCCAGCGCCAAATCTACCCGCGCGTCTATAAATTCACCCGCGGAAATATATTTTTTTTTCGTATGGGCTAATAATATTTTTTCGGTAATAGTCAATCCCATTTTGGTACTCTTCTCTAATCAGAAACCAGTAACCAGAGTACAGTAACCAGAAAACATATATCTTTATATTAATTTCTCCGGCATCTATGTTCTCTTTTCTGGTTTCTGGTTTCTCGTTAAACCACGCTCCCCTTCGGCACCACCACAATCCCCAATTTAGTAACTGTAAATCTTTTCCGGTCTTCTTCCAGATTATATCCTATCCTGGCGCCTTGAGCAATCCGCACATTCTTATCAATAATGGCCCTTTGGATATTGGCATATCTGGCGACATTCGTACCCTCCATAATGATAGAATCATAAACCTCGGCAAAACTATTAATCCGCACGTTTGGAGAAAGGATAGAATTCTTGACTAACCCGCCGCTGATGATACAGCCGTTGGCAATAAGAGAATTAATCGCCCGGCCAATCCGCTCTTCGTTGTCCTTTTCTCCGGCCCATATTGTCTTCGCCGGCGGAAACTGCCCTTGCGCTGTACGCACCGGCCAGCTTTTGTCATAGAGATTGCATTGGGGAGTAACCTTAATCAAATCCATATTTGTTTCATAGTAGGCATCCAGATCACCTACATCCCGCCAGTAACCGGGCTGTTTTGTCTCGGGGTCTTCAAAATTATAAGCAAAAACCCGTTTAGACTGTCTAATCATCTGCAAAATGATATTCCGGCCAAAATCATGCGCGCTTTCCCGGATTTTCGCGTCTTCCTGCAAGGCTTCAATTAACGCCTGACGATTAAAAACATATATCCCCATTGAGGCAGAGACAAAATCTTTCTGAGCCGAGACAGAACTGAGATTACAAGGTTTTTCCTGAAACGTTTCTACCTGATTCTGTTCATTTACCTCTAAAATCCCCAACTGCCGCGCCTGTTCTTTGGCAGCCTGCACTACCGCAACGGTAAGGTCCGCCTGCATACTGCTATGATACTCAATCATTTTAGAGTAATCCATTTTATAAATATGGTCACCGGCTAAAATAAGCACATAATCGGGCAATTCTTCCTGAACCAAATATAAATTCTGATAGATAGCATCGGCGGTGCCTAAATACCAGGAGTCTCCTATTCTCTGCTGGGCAGGAACAGCGTCAATGTATTCTCCCAACTCACTATTCAGGATATTCCATCCCTTAATCAGATGATGAGTAAGTGAACTCGATTTATATTGAGTCAACACACATATTTTGCGCAGTCCGGAGTTGATGCAGTTACTCAGCGTAAAATCAATAATCCGGTAAATTCCGCCAAAAGGAACTGCCGGTTTGGTTCTCTCCCGCGTAAGCGGAAAAAGCCGTTCGCCCTTGCCGCCGGCCATAATAAATGTCAACACTTTACTCATTGTTTTCGTCCGTAGAGGCAGATTCTAAATCCGCCTTCTTAAAGTTCAACTATGGCTTACTATTATACACAAATTTTTATGAATTACAATATCTTCGCAAGGGCGGGTTCCAAACCCGCCCTTTTCCATTCTATTAGGGGCATGTTTGGAACCTGCCCCTGCGTATCATCTTTGACCATCCCCCGTAGAAACACGGCGTGTCAGGCCTAATTGGCGCAGAATATTTTCCGCTGTTTTCCTATTGATGCCTTTCACCTTTAACAAATCTTCCGGCGCCGCCTGTTTGATCTCCTCAATGGATTTGAAATAAGTCAGCAAAGCCCGTTTTCTTCGCGGACCAATCCCGGAAATATCATCCAACTCGGAAAAACGCATACTGCCGCGTTTTATTTTATGATGGTAAGC
>JAZDEE010000141.1:0-4814 GCA_043809065.1 Candidatus Omnitrophota bacterium
GCCCGATATAATTGTAAATAAATTTCGTTTATGCCTGTTTTAGCGCAAAAGTTAAGCAGTTCACAAACGGCGCTTTTGGAATAGAGCGCCTTTTTTTCTGAAAAACAGGTAATCCATATGCCTCGATGACTGATTTTGGCGGTTAGCTTTGAAGAGGGAAGATTTTCTCCCTGGGCAAGACTGCAAATAAGCACAAAGTATGCTGCGCCGAATAAAACCCGTCTTAATAACTTGAAACGACCACTTTTTCCCATTTTAACCCCGGATCAAATTTTCGATATCCACTCTAATGCTTCCCGGATGATTTTTTCCGGGGGCCATTGGTGGCCGCCTTGAAATATCCTCATCCTGGATTTAACGCCTTCTGCCCCTAATGTTCCGTGCGCGTCTCTTACCTCCCTGTAATTACCGTCATCGCTTCCTACGCAGTGAAATACGGCTATATTCCGTGTAATTTCCCCTTCTCCAAAACCTGCTCCGCAGGCAATCACGCCGCGGAACATATCAGGATGCTCATATGCCATGGTATATGACATCCGCGCCCCTCCGGAAAATCCGGCGGCATACAGGCATTGCTTATCTACATTGTATCGCTGTGTTATATCTTCCAACATTGCTTTCTGTGCTTCTCTAATCGGTTCCCATGGGCCGTTTTTAGCATCTAAAGAGCCTGCTACAATCCAGCCGTAATCTATAGCAGCGCTGGAAAATAATTGAGCAGCGTATTCACCCTGAGCCAGGGGATCGAAACAAAAAAGGACAGGCCATTTTTGGGACTCATTATAATTCAGTGGAAGATAAACAACATAAGAATGCTTACCGTCTTTACAATTAATTCGCTTATTGCTAAGGTTTTCTTCTGCTGCTGTTTTTTCTGCCCGGCTGCCCGCGCCGATAAATATTGCAAGTAAAGAACTAACTACTATTTTTATAACCGGGTTTCTCTTACGCATCTTTTCTTCTTGAGGCTTCCGATAGCTTTATTCAGGCACTAATACCTTTTTGCCTTGAATGCCCAGATTATCCATTTTATATTTCAGGATCCGCTGGGTTAGGCCTAATTGCCGGGCGGCCTGGGATAATACCCAATCCGTCTTGTCCAATGCCTGGATAATCATTGTTTTTTCCAGTTTATTTACCGCCGCGGGCAACGTTATTTCTTCTCCCGTGAAAGAACAAGCTGCCCCGGACAGCTGTTCTGTTTTAGCCGAAATATATGACGGCAGGTCTTCCGGTTGAATTATACTGTGGTTGGTCAAAGTCAATATTCGTTCAACCATATTTTCCAATTCCCGGATATTCCCCGGCCAGGAATAGTCAGTTAATATATTGATAACTTCCGGAGAAAATTTTTCCGCCTTCGTACAGATTTCTTTTTTATATTTTTCCAGGAAAAATTTAACTAACAGAGGGATATCCTCTTTTCGCTCTCTTAACGGAGATAATTCTATGGGCACTACATTGAGACGGTAATAAAGGTCTTCGCGGAAGGCGCCTTCTTTTACAGCCTTTTTCAGGTCGCGGTTGGTAGCGGCAATCAGCCGGACATCTATATTAACCGGTTTCTCTCCTCCTACCCGGGTAAATTCCTGCTGTTCCAATGCCCGCAGCACCTTGGCTTGTATTGACGGAATCATTTCACCTATCTCATCTAAAAATAGCGTTCCCAAGTGCGCTGATTCCAGTTTTCCCATTTTGCGGCAGGAGGCATCAGTAAAAGCGCCTTTTTCATGGCCAAACAGTTCACTTTCCATCAGGGTTTCCGGTATAGCCGCGCATTGCATTACAATAAAGGGTTTGTTGCCGCGCGGGCCGCTGTAGTGTATAGCCCGGGCCACTAATTCTTTGCCTGTGCCGCTTTCTCCGGTAATTAAAACAGTGGATTTTGTCGGCGCTACTTTTTTAATGATTTGGAAGATTGATGTTACAGCCTTGCTTTTGCCGACAATATTTTCTATCCCATACTTATTTAGTAATTCCGCGCGCAGATATTCCAGTTCTTGAAGTAAAACGCGGTTTTGCATTGCCTTGTTTACCACCAGTTTTGCTTCGTTTACTTCAAAAGGTTTGCTAATGTAGTCAAAGGCGCCTAATTTCATCGCTTCTACAGCGCTTTTGATACTTTTGGTGGCAGTAACCATAACGACTGTTAAATTTTGGTCTATTTCCCGGATTTTATGCAGTACAGCAAGGCCGTCCATCTCCGGCATGATTATATCCAATAATACCAGCTGGATATGGTCTTCCTGGATAATCTTCAGGCCGTCTTTCCCGTTATGAGCGCAAACAACTTCATAGTCGTCTTTCAGAATTATGCGGAAAGCCTCCCCGCTGCCCGGTTCATCGTCAATAACAAGAATCTTTTGCTTTTGCACTTTTCCCTCCCTTAATCCGGCTCAATTTAATTCGGCTAAAACAGGAAGATGAATCAAGACTGCAGTCCCTTCGCCTGTTTTGCTTTCAATACTAATGTGTCCCTGGTGTTTTTCTATAATCTTTTGGGTAATGGCAAGGCCTAACCCGCGTTTTCCTTCTTTAGTAGTAAAAAAGGGATTAAACAGATAGGGCAAGTTTTGCGGCGGAATACCGCAGCCGGTATCAGTAATCTTTATGAGAATGCTTGAGGCCGTCGGAAGTTGTCTGGTTAATTGCCGGTTATTCGCTATCCCTGAAAATCCGGCATCAGAGATTTTTGTTATATCTACTTTTCCTTTCTGCTCGATACTGATGCGGAGTTTCCCTTGTTTGTCTGTTGCCTCTATCGCATTCTCTATTATAGCAGAAAAGGCTTCTTTTAGTTGATGGTAATCTCCCGGCACAGAAGGGACTTGAGTATAACATTTTTCTACGGTTATTTCCTTGGCCGGATGATGTTTAAAACTATCCAAAACCGCGGCATTGAGAATTTCATCAATACGGCAGGGTTGGACGATCAACTGCCTGTTTTGGGCAAAGGAAAGCAAACCCTCGCTGAAATTGTCTAATTTTTGGACATCCCGGTTAATTACCGAATACAGCTGCTTGCGGTATTCACTGTCCTGGTGTTTTTTCAGAAACATCTCCATCAGTACTTTAGTAGCTACCAGAGAATTCTTGATGCCATGCGCCATAGAATTGGCGATATTGAGCCAATACGCATCTATATCCTGCCGCAGTATATTTTTTTCTTTTTTACTATCGGATAAGCTGTTAAAGACCATTGATGCCCCTAAAAGAGCGCTGTTTAAATCGTAAATCTTAGAAGTGCTTAGGCCAATTAGTGTTCTATCCGGGAGAATATACAGTTTTTTCCGGTGATAAGATTTATCCCGGTGCAGTGTGTCTAACAGCAAATCAGCCATATTGGCCGAAAGCGCGCGCACGTGTTTTCCCAGGATTTCTTCGGATTTGAAGTTTAAGATTTTTTCCGCGGAGTGGTTAAACACAGTAATCTTATTCTCTATATTAATCGCGATAATCCCGGAGGCCAGGTTATTCAAGATATTTTGGTGATGCAGGTTCATATATTTTCTTTCTCAGAGACAGTCTCTTCGGCGGTTGTTTTTTTCTGTTCCTTAGGCAGCATTATTTGGAAAGATGTTCCTTGATTGGGTTCACTGTCTACTTTAATTGTCCCATGATGTTCTTCCACGATTCTTTTGACAATAGCCAGACCTAAGCCGGAACCTTTGTGTTTGTAAGTAATAAACGGGTCAAAGATGCCGTCTATTTTATCCTGGGGAATTCCGCAGCCGGTATCGGTAATCTCCACAGTGACAAAGCTGCCCGACGGCTGAATAGCAACAGTCAATTCTTTATTGGAAGTATTTTCCATAGCGTCAACAGCATTAGAAATAAGATTGGAAAAAAGCTCGCTTAATTGTTCGGCATCAGCCGCGATGTTTTTCGCATCAGGAGTATATTGTTTTTTTAACTGTACCTGCGCTTTCTTGATGCTGACTTCTTCCTGCAGAAGCACGTTGTCTAAAAGCTCATCTAAGGCTACCAGAGTGAATTGCGGCAGGGGATGCCGGGAAAAATGCAGGGCCCGTTCTACCAAAAGGTTAATCCGGTTAACACCGTCTATAGCGCTTTGATATAAACTCCCGGTAAATTCTTCGTCTATTTTGGCCATTTGAGCGAATTCTTTGGGGTATTTGTCCGGTAATATCTGGAGGAATGTCTTTAAAGGCACCAGCGGATTTTTGATATCATGGGCCATCCGCATTGCCGCTTTGCCCAGTCCTACGTAACGCCTTTCACTGCTTATTTTATCAATTGCCTTGATGTATTCAATAGTCAGGGCAACCTGATTGGCTAAAGTGGCCAACAGCGACAAATCTTCGTCGGTAAACATCTCCTGGGACTTTTTGGCGCTTAAGGTAATCAGTCCTCTTAATTCTCCCCGCAGCATCAAGGGAAGGAAAAGTTCAGCTTGCAGACTGCTTAGCTGTTTTACTATCGCTTCTTTTTTTACAGAAGAAACACTGCTTTTTTTTTCTAATTCTTCCTTGACAATTGTTTCTCCCGTTTCTTTTAATAAAGTAGTTAAAGCCGAAGTTTCCTCAATAAGATTCGTTTCTGTTATGTTTGTATTAAATCCTAAAGAAGAAGCGAGACGATAACCATGCTTATCTTCATCGTGGACAAATAAAGCGAGTTTATCCACTCGCATTGTCTCTTTGATTTTGAGCAGGATGTAGTTGCCTAATTGCTCAAGGTTAAGCATAGTCGGAATGGCCCGGGCTGTTTCACTAAGTTCCTGCTGATAATCATATCGTCCCCGGAAAAGGGTTTTGCGTGTTATATGAACAGCTTGAGCCTTCATTCGTGGT